>CAJOOT010000143.1 GCA_905236215.1 uncultured Eubacterium sp. | reverse complement strand
TAGCCACCTGCTTAAACTGTTCAAAGTCAAGATTCAATATTTCCCTCACTCTTTTATCGATATCACGGACTGTCCCTTCTTCGGGAACTCCACCGTCTACACTGAGTGAAACGCTCTCTTTTTTCTCGGTGTAACCATAATTGTCTTCGCCTTTGTTCTTACGCTTCTTACGTCTTAAGTAGGAAGGGCTCCTGCTTATCTTATAAAGCTTTCCCTGATGGGAAAACTCGAATTCCACGTAGGTTTCCGTATTGTCATCTGCAAAATCGCTCCTTAAGCTCTTCTTATCCCTGTCTCTTCCGCTGGCCTGTCCGTAAAGAGCAAAACAGATAGCATCAAATATACTGGTCTTTCCGGCGCCGGTCTTTCCTTCTATAAGAAAAACTCCGCCGTCTTCAAAATCAGCAAACTCTATGGGCGGCATTTTATCCGCATACGGCCCGAAAGCGCTTATTTTAAGCCTGATCGGTTTCATTTATAATCCCCACTTTTTGTGCAACTTCCTTGAGTATGGACATTTCTTTATCATCTATATCCGAACCGTACACTCCTTTGTAAAACTCCGAGATAAGCTCCGTAAAACTTTTTTTATGAGCAGTATCAAACAAGTGGGCTCCCTGCAAATACCTGGTATGAGTGTTGTCATAATCGATGTGAAGTGTATTGGGATACACGCTTCTGAGTATATCAATGGCATTATCAACAGGATCCTCATCCGTAAGAGTAACATAAACATAGTCATCTGTATCGTTGATATTATCCGGCGACATTATTTCTTTAAGTTTTCCTTTAATTTTTCTCAAGTCTCGTCGAGGCCTAAAGGATTCAAGTTTTATGTCAACCTCTCCCTTTTTCCCCAATGTTACAACCGGAATACTCTTCTTGTCTGTTGCCTCATTTGCATGATATTTAAGCAATGATCCGGAATATCTTACCTCTTCTCTTCCCACACGCTGAGCCTTATGGATATGTCCCAAAGCCACGTAATCAAAATCATCAAAGCAATCATACCCGATACGCTCCACACTGCCCACATTGAGAGTCCCCGGTCCTTCCGAACCGGAAAGTTCTACATTGCCGCCCTTTCCAAATACGTATTGATGAGCCAGAATAACATTTCTTTGATCCTTGTCTATATCGGCTGTTGATAATGCTGTTTGCACAGCCCGTTCGTAATTTTCAATCTTTTCATTCGGATGATAGTATCTGACCTGGGATGCCTTCACAAACGGAAGCAGATAAAAGTTGACAGGTCCGTACTCATCCTCAATCGTTTTTTTGAAGAGCTTTCCGTCATATCCGGGGCAAAAGAACATATTGTTTTTTTCAAATATTGCACTGCCAAAGCCCAGCCTTTCATCCGAATCATGATTCCCAGGTATCAAAAAAACACTCTTCTCGAGAACAAACAATCCGGTAATAAACTCATCAAAAAGACGCACTGCTTCTTCGGAGGGCACTTTCAGGTCATAGATATCCCCCGCGATAAGCACTGCGTCTATTTCTTCTTTTTTTACAGTCTCTGTAATCTGTTTCAGCAGAAACCGCTGATCTTCAATCATGTTAAACTCATTGACGGTTTTTCCAAGATGAAGATCAGCAAGATGTATAAATTTCATATAGTCTGTTAGATTCTCTGGGCTATTGCATATGCCTGACGTGTAGCCTGCTGTACCGTAGCCGGCTTCTTGCAATCTCCGAGCATGTAAAACTCAGGTGCAATGCCATAGAATGCAAGCGCCTCATCCTTGTTGGGTATCATACCTGCGGATACTACTATGGAGTCACACTTAACCGAACCCGGCTTACCATCCTTGTCTGTGTAGCAAACCTCTCCGGGCTTAACCTCCGTAACCGGGCATCCAAGAAGCGCGTCGGCATTAGTATGCTTATCCCATGCAGCCTCAAGCATTTCTCGATAATGGATCATGGTAGCATCTGCGGCAAGCTTGTCTCTCATCTCAATAACAGTAGAGTGGTGTCCCTTCTCTTCAAGATGCATTGCCGCTTCTACTCCTACTTCACCACCGCCGATGACTACTACATCATGACCCAGGGAATCAGGATCCACAAAGGCATCATTGGCTGAATGAACATCAACTGAATCAATACCTTTGATAGGAGGAACAGCCGGAGTCGCGCCCAGCGCCGCAATTATTACATCGAAATTTTCTTTTTTAAGATCATCCGGCGTAACTGCTGTGTTAAGCTTAACGGTAATATTTTCTCTTTTATCCATCTGATGGATCAAAAAGTCCTTGTATTCACGAAGCGTCCACTTAAATGATACATAGTCGGAATGTTTTATCGCTCCGCCAAGCTTATCGCTCTTCTCGAAAATGGTAACCTTGTGACCTCTGTCATCAAGATAACATGCACAGCGCATAGCCGCAGGACCTCCGCCGATGATGGCCACATTCTTCTGCCTGGTGACAGGTGTGGTCATGCGTGCAACCTTTTGCTCGAGCCCTATGCAGGGATTAACTGAACATACGGACACGAAGGGGTCGTTGGGTCCTCTTCCATGACATTTATTGCATCTTAGACAGGGAACGATATCATCATCTCTGCCTTCCGCAACAAGCTGTCCGTAGTTCGGGTTTGAGATATATGCACGGCCGGCATAGATAAGATCCGCCTTCCCTTCTGCTATGGCCTTATCGCAGGTGTCGGGATTATGATATCCTCCTACCGTACCGATCACAAGACCTTCCACACGCTCTTTGATATAGGCTGCCTTCTCAAGGAAGGGAACCTCCTGAAGCTCAAATCCTGTAGGATGGGCGTCATCTACATTCTTTGCGCGAAGCTGCACAAGATCAATGTATTGCTTGGCTTCGTTAAGGAATGCAACCGTATCATCAATGCTGTAACCGCCCTCTTCATCTTCAAATGACCAAATAATCTCAATAAGTCGATTTTTACCTATGCGCTCGCGAACGGCTTTGAGCATCTTGAGAGGCCATCTCATGCGGTTTTCGAGAGATCCGCCGTATTCATCCGTCCTCTTATTCGTAAGCGGCGAAATAAACTTACCCGGAAGATTTCCCCTGTAGCACATATGGATGCTGACCATATCGAAGTCCAGAAGGCTCAATATCTCAGCCTGCTCGCAGTATGATGTAATAATCTTTTCGAGCTGCTCATCTGTATATTCATGAGGAAGATTGTGTCCCGGCACCTTTTCTATGGTGAAGTGCCTGGGGGCGGGAGGTGCCATTTCTCCGGGCTCATGGGGCGGCACTTCGCCTATCTCCCATTTCATTACAGGATAGCATGACGGCGGTCCCACAAAAATACCCATACAGGCTACGGAATCATAGAAGTGTATGGAATCCGCCAGCTGCATCAGGTAGTTCTGGCAATTCGTATCATAAAGATCATAGTCGGGGAAATGCGAGAAATCCGCGTCCATCGGCATCTGAAGTCCTGCCGAAAAATTGTTTATACCCATACAGGTAGTAACGGCTGCACTCTTGGCTTTGTTTTCGTAATGAGCTATGACCGTATCTGCCGGATATCTCTCCGGTCCCTGTAAAAAATGAGGCAGCGAATTAGCCGCAACAAGTCTGTTCTTAAAGACATATCCTCTCACCTTCAAGGGTGACAGAAGATGTTTGTACTTAGGTGCGTTCATTATATTTGATACCCTCCATAAAAAATCTGCGCCAGTCATACGACCGACGCTCTTAATTATAACGAATTTTTCAGTTTTTGAAAAGCTTCAGCAGCATCTTTTATATCGATGCTTAAAGTTTTATTCTTTTCTATCATATCCTCTATCTGTGTCCGTATCGAACTGTCGACAATGCCCTGGTTGACATAATCTTCGCAGATTTCCCGGTAATACGGCGTTTTTTCAGCGTATTTCCACCATACTCTTTCAAGGGGATGATGAAGATGATTATTCTCCCATGGTATGCTATTGGAAAAACTTATAATACAAGGATTATCTGCAGAATTTTCCTTTAGGCGCTCTTCCTCAAAAAAATCCGGAGAAAACAACCTCCATTCATCATCAAGCGACTGAAGCACCAGATCATATTCCGTAACGATAATAAGATCCTTTATCTTAAAGATATCCTCTGATGCAGCCGTCTTTATGACTACATCGCCTCCGGCAGATGAATCATCAAACGCCTCCTCATATGCTTCCTTTATCAAGGCCGTATCCATAGACTCATCCAACCAGATAAATGTTTCAACTGCACCACTCACGTGTTCTGCCAACGCTATCAGACTCACAAGGGCATATTTCTCATTACCCTGTTGAAATTGAATAAATATATTATCATTCCTGCCCATTTTTCATACGCTCCCTAAGATCGTTCAATTCACCGAAGCTTTTGGCTATGGTCTGAAAATCCTGCTCCAGAGAAGCATTGGCTCTCCCAAGATCATAAGCCTTTTTTAGAAAATAGGTATCAGCAGTAGAAGATTTTACAAAATCATCCAAAAACTTCCCGGAAAACTTAGTCTCCAACGCATAATCCCACCAGAGCTTCTCAACGTCGTAATGCAGATGATCTCCGTCGTTCCATGGTTTCTCTCCCACAAAATGCACCACGCCCACGCGTCTTTTTACAGTGGCATAATCATAGCCGCGTACAAATGCATTGCATGCAAAAAGATCCCATTCCCACTCACTTACATATAGTGTCTCATCCTGATGTGCATAATTCAAAAGATCCTGATCAGGCGCATGTATTTCATAATTTAATTTTTGAGCCAACGCCATATAATTTCTTAGGGAATAATGTTTTTTAAGATATGCTGTGTCCATCACTATCATGCCGGAGTTGAAGTAGCGATTTTCACGTATGAGTTTGTTGAACGTCTCCGTATGAAGATGACCATAGACGGGTTCAGAGTCCGGAGTCATGGTCATATCATGGCAAACCAGAAGATGTTTGTCTTTGAAATCTTTTGAATAGAGTGAACCTATATTTTTATTTACGATAATATCACCATCAAGATATATCAGACGCTCAGCATCGTCGGGCAAAAGGTCAAAAAGCGCAAGTCTAAAGCATGCCTCTTTCGTCCATTCTCCGCTGCCAAGAAGCCTGTCTCCAAATACGCGCGGATCCACGGTAAGATAGATGAGTCTCCCATGATAACGCGCGCAAAGTGCCCCAAAATCCCGTTTGGATTCTTCACTCAACCCATCGGTCAACAAATACACAGTGAACTCATGCTCCGTATTGTTCTTAAAAAGCGAGTAGAGCATCACATAAGTATAGGGGGTATAACCCTCGTTTAGAGACGTGGCTACATTAATCTTCATTTAATTTTCCTGTAATAACTCTGTTCAGTAGCGAACATAAAGCTAATTGACCTTAAATCTGTCAGTCCAGAATACCTTTCCGGTCTCAAGCTTTCCAACGAAGGAAACATACATGGTGTCAATATCATATTCGCTGATATCGACAGCACCCGTAGTCATATTGTACTCATCTTCTCCCTCAATCTGCGTCATCTCCACTTCCCTGGGAGAATCCACGCTATCCTTGTCCCATATATACATGGTAACGGTATTTATGGCCTTTACGGTAGCAAGTCTTACATTTCTTACATTGGCTGTAAGAGTAGCAAATGCGCCGTCTGTCAATATCTCGGTCTGGATAACATCCGACGGAGTCACCGCCAAAAGATCTATAGCCGTAGAATCAATCACCATACCAAGTGTATTACTATATACAACAAGGTTTAATCCGCGACCCTTCTGTGAATACTCCTGATCGTTCAATTTGATGGATGCCACATTGCTATTGGAGGTACCTTTCTTTTTTTGATGCACGCCACTGGTAATTTTATAGGTTGTGCCGTCGGAAAGCGTACCTTCAGAGGTAATATCGGTATCTACCGCCAATTCTTCAGCCAAAGCATAGGTGCCATCGCTCACTCCGTAATAACTGCTGAAGTCTTCTATCTGCTCTGCCGACTGTATCTGCGTAAGAAGTCCGAATTTCTGTAACAAAGCCAGAGATTGGTCGCTGATCTTACGCATATCATTGGTCTTCGCCGATACGAAGAAAGATACATCCTCAAGTTCGCTCAGTTTAGTCAGATACTCTTCAAGGTTGCCGTCACAACTTCCTATAACCTTCATGATAGCGCCCTTCTTGGATGCAACGGTATATTCGTTATCATTGCTGTCCGTAAGCTTCCAGGTAACCTTTCCTATACCGCCTTCCGGAACCTTAACCGACTCGGCCGTACCCAGATATGTGCCATCAGACTGACGTTCAAGCTCTACATCAGCTATCATATCATATCTGTCCTTATTGATAAAAGGTATTGTCCCGGAATAATCATATACCTCAACATGAATAGCCTTGGGCTGTTCAATCAGGTTCTCTGTACCCGATAGGGTAAATGTCATATTCGCCGTTCCGTCCTCATTTAGCTCTGTAATATAATCCATATCAAGCAGTCTCAACCTCTTGATAACCGTCGAATCATAAGGATCGTAATCTCCCAGAGTCGAAATAAAGTCCGTGTTTTTGGCTATTTCGTCACTGATATAATCCACGCCGTACTCTTCGGCAAGTGTCTGGGTAGAAGAGTAAAGATCCGTACCAAGCCCCAGTCTGTCTCCATCAATGCTGCAGCCCAAAGCCGAAAGTGTGGTCGGAAACATATCAAGAGTGGTATACGTCCTCTCATCGTTTATCTGACGGGTAGCGTCAGCATTAATATAGTTTACATAAGTCCTTCTATCATATTCCGAATCCACATTGTCAAAGAAGTCCTTATCCATCGTAATATGGTCTCCGCAAAGGACAATCGTGGTATTTTCATAGAAGTCCTGCTGCATGATCCATTCCACAAACTCAGCCACCTGCTTATCCGAGCAGGAAATAACATTGGCATATTGATTGTCACCCCATGTGGAATCACATTTCTCACAAACGTATCCATCTTCAAAATGGGTATCTACCGTAAGCATGGTGAAGTTAAACGGAGCACTGCCGGAAGCCAAATTCGTAATTTCTTCTTTTGCATACTCAAAGAGTTTCTGATCTTCATAGCCCCACCATTCATAATAGTTCTCATCTATATATCCCTTTGCGATGGCTGTATAATAATCGAACATCGGATAGTTGCCATGAGTTCTAAAATATACTTCTCTTCCGCCAAAGG
>CAJOOT010000142.1 GCA_905236215.1 uncultured Eubacterium sp. | reverse complement strand
TCTGCTCTGCTCTGCTCTGCTCTGACGAATTGTAGCATTCTCTTCATAACTGTCAACTCCCCTTTTGACATTTACAAAGTATGTCTCAAATGTTTTAGAACTTTTCCGGCGAAATCTTTGTCACATTCTATCACAAAATCTACGGTTTGTAAAAAAAGTCAAGACTCGCTCGCGAGTCTTGCGAGGATTCTCCACGGATTTGCATAAATTCCCGGCTACCCAGGCTCGCTTTTTATGCATTTTCCGAACTTCGACCACAGATTTTGCTCTGCGCTCCGATCATATTGCTTCATTTAGAAAAAAACAGCTTCAATGCATTAAAGAAATAATCAAAGCTCTCCGTGTATTTGTGGTAATGTCCGCCCCAGACTCGAAACATAAGATTCCCATCGTCAAAACCGCTTTCTCCCGTAGATACAAACAGCTCAGGATATTTCAAAAACTCCGAAACCTGCTGCTCTACAGCATAGTCGGTGTAGTCTCTTGTTCCGGTGCCGCAGTAGATTAGGAAGTCATCCTTTGTAAACCCTGCCAAAGACATCTCTTCCGCCATTTGCTCAGTAGGTTTTTCAATAACGGGAGTTCCTTCTTCCGGATTGATTATCATACTGTTGGGAATGTAGTACCTGAAATAATCCGTATTCTTCCAAAGCATCCACCACGTCGCGCAGCCTCCCATGGAAAAGCCTCCAAAGCACCTGTGTTCTCGTGACTTAATAAGATCTTTTTCCGATACAGACTCTGCGTACGTGCTGTATTTAGACTCAATGATGGGAATGAGTGTATCTCTCACTTCGCAGGCCAATCCGTTCACGCGGTCTATTTCCGTTTCGTACTCAGGCGTGATGGTTGGTGCCACAATGATAATGGGCTTTATAACCCCATCCTTTATCATGTGATCTATCATTGTCTTGAATGCGCCGTCATTATCTTCGTTGCCAAGGTAGGTATGCGGTGTGCCGCTCATACCATGCTGAAGATACATGATGTCATATTTCTGATCTTCGGAATATCCGTATGGCAGATACACCATAGCTTCCTTGTGTGAAGTCTCACCTGTGGGGGTACCCTTAGCCAGCCTTCTTTCATCATCACTTCCATCACCAAAATCCAGTATCGGTGTTTCGTATTCGATACTGACGAGTGTGCCGGGTTCATCACATTTTTCGCTGAAATATCCCGGCGGTATATACTCCATACCGGTTTCAGACTCTGACGGAGTTATATTCTTTGTCCAGTTATCATCGTCTTCTTTCGGAAAAAGACTGGTTTTTGGAGAATCCAACGCATCTCCCGAAGCAGTAACATAATCAACTACCACAGCAGGCAGGACTGTCACTTTAAGATCACCGGAAGCATCTCCGGATTCCGAAAGGGATAAAGATCCTGCATCCGATGAAGCTGCACTGTCAGCCTTATTGGATACAGAAGCGCTTTCCGAAGCATTACCGCAACCGGCAGCAACACACATCATACATAAAGCAAGTGCAGCTACCGCCTGTCTTTTCTTTTTCATAACTTTTCCACTCATCATACGGAGACTGTTATTCATCCATCAGACGCTGGATCATGGCCCACATACTTTCTATGCTGTTGAAGTTTTTCGGAATAATCTCCTCCGCAGGCACCTGAATGTCAAATTCATCGTTTACTTCAGCAATAATCTGAAGAACATTTAGTGAATCTATATGCTTTCCGTCCACCAGGTCCTTTGTGTTTTCAAAATCCACATCGTCCCTTATTTCTTCAAGAATCTCAAGTAAAGTATCCATTTTTGTTTCCTTTCAATTACATTTAGTTGACATAACGCAGCGGTGTTTACCGGAGTCACACTTAAACGCCCCGGCAATTCCTTACTTGGAACTATTCAAGTCTCATCCGGCCGAGATAAACGGTATTACCCACGCCACTAATAATATCACAATTTCCACAATTCCCAAAATAATAGCGTATTTTGCAGCCCTGAAGATTCCCTTCCTGTTCTCGGGAGTCTTTTCCGACTCCGGCACTACAAAAAGCGCTTCTCTGGCCTCTTTTTCTTCGGGCGTAACCTGAGTGAATGCGGAAACTATGATCATTGCAATAACGTTGAACACCATACCCACAAGGGCATGATCAAGCCATACCGGAAGGACAGCTCCTGTTATTGCCGTATATAATCTTATGACAAAGCATGATGTAAAACCACAGAGCATACCTGCATATGCACCCTGTTTTGTAAGACGCTTGCTCAGTATTGCCCCTAAAACAGTCGGCATCCATGCCGCCGCCACAACTGCTCCGCCAAAGAGCATTATCCAAAACAGCGCCGGAGGATTGATGATACAGAATATAAGTACCAGAATACTGGTAATGACCATGACTATCTGTCCTACCCGGATCTTGTTTTTTGCTCTGTCACCGATGATATCATTCGAAAACGAAGCGCCTATAAGTGACAGAAATGTAGTAGCTGAAGAAATACCTGCTGCCAGCACACCCGTAAGCAGGATAACGCCCAGCACCTTAGGCATCATGTTCATGGCAGCCCAAATGAGCACCTGCGCCGGATCCTCGATTCCGGGGTTTACAAGGTTTACAAATATGGCGATCATAGCCACTATAAATTCTATCATGAAAATGCCAAAAGCTGCCGGTACTGCCGATGAAACTACCGTGCGCTCATCTTTTGCCATAAGATAACGGCTTGACTGCCAGGGACCTACCATAGCTACTCCCATCCAAACAATACCGTTGATAAAGCCCCAGATAACGCTCTGTATTCCGTTTTCTGCAAGAACACCCGCAATACCGTCTGCCGAAAGCAGATCATGATAATCTGAGCTGAGTGCCACCTGCTGAACCGATTCAAACCAGCCGCCCGTCTGTATAACAACACATATGGCACCAAGAATAAGCGCCACCGTAAAGAAACCTGCCATGATAGTATCTGTAATGAGCACACCGCTTGAGCCTGCAATAACGGTGATTACCGTAAACACTACCATTGCTATAACCATACACATATTGAAATCAAGTCCGGTAACTGCGTTCATCATGGTTCCGATACCCTGCATAACTGATATCAGGTAGACAAGCATCATGATGATAGCCGTAAATGCTGCCAGATTCTTGACATTCTTTGACGCAAATCTCTTTCCGAAGAATTCCGGAATCGTCATGACTCCGCTTCTTCTTAAGTATCTTCCGAAAAAGATACTGCCGAAAACATATCCTGTGGAAGCCATAAGTCCACAGATAATAAGACCGTTAAAACCGCCCGCATAGTAGGTGCCGGCTTCACCCATGAACATGCCTGTACTCGTATATGATGCCACGAGCGATCCTGCTATAAGAACAGCCGGTGCTCTTCTGCCGGCAACATAATAATCATCAATACCTTTTATGCTTCGACTCACAACAATTCCTATAGCAACATAAATCGCTATCGAAATGCACATTCCGATAAAATAAATATTCATTTCTTTTCCTTATCCTTTCCATATTCTTTTCTAAGACGTATATAACCGGCCACTCCAACCAGTATTGTCCAGATGCCGATAAATAACGCTATTGCCAGTTCTCCCATTTTTTCCTCCTTCATAAAACAAACTGATTTCCTTAGGAATTTGCGATACAGCCGACATATCGCACATGCCTATTTGGTTTTTTCTATTTCCCTTAATTTTGCACGGTCGATCTTTCCGTTTAGGTTTTTGGGCATCGGATCCATCTGATAACGCTTGCGCGGAAGCATATAATCCGGAAGCAACTCCTTTAGGGTATCACCCAGTTCTTTCGGTGTTATGTCACCCTCGTAAAAGAGTACGATTCGCTTTTTCTCATCGTTGTAGATACAAGCGCATTCTCTTACCATTTCAACCGAGTTGGCGCATGCCTCAATCTCACCCAGTTCGATGCGTTGTCCCATGTGCTGGATCTGTGAATCAGCCCTTCCTACATATATAAGCTCGCCATGCTCGTTATAACGCACCAGATCTCCCATCCTGTAGATCCGTTCCTCATAATAAGGATTGAGCGGATTCTGCATGAAGGCTTCTTTTGTCCTCTCGGGATCGTTGTAATATCCATAAGAAAGCGACGGACCCTTAACGCAGAGCTCTCCCGTGCCGCCCTCCTCTATGGGTTTGTTGTTTTCGTCGAGGATAAGTATCTGCGTATTGGGGTAGGGTATTCCTATAGGCAGCGTATCGGTATCCTCAAACTCCCGGTCTATACGGTAAAATGCTACTCCGTCAGTAGCCTCCGTGGAGCCGTATCCATTGATATAAAAAGCTCCCGGCACATTCTTTATCCACTCCTTCAGGATGGGAACCGGCATCACCTCTCCGCCGAACACCACCTTCTTTATGCTGGAGATATCCGCTATATCAAAGGCCTTTGTATTGACTACCATGGCAAGCGCTGACGGCACCCAATACAGAAAAGTAATCCGGTGCTCCTCAATATATTTCATAAGAAGAGCCGGAAATGCATAATAATTCTTGGGAATAATATGCATGCTGCATCCATTCTGAACAGGTGCATAGATATCTGTACCTGCCATCACAAAATAAAACGGCACCTGACTTAAAAGCACGTCATTTTCTTCAAGCTCATAGGTCTCCCTGGCTCCTTCAAGATACTGAATGTAAGCCAGATGGGAAGTGGTAACTCCCTTGGGAGTACCTGTGGATCCCGATGTAAAAAGCACATACATAAGATCCGTGGTCTGCATTCTGAAACGCACATCGGCAATGCTTACGTCATCCGCCTTCTTCTCAAGAAGTTCCTCAATCAGAAGAACATTTTGATCCTTCATGATCTCCGCATGCTCCCGGTCGGTAATGACCGCCTTCGGATGCAATGTATCAAGAATCTTTTCGATTCTGGCTTCGGGCATGTCAACATCAAGAACAGTATAAAAATTTCCACTGTAGCCTATGGAAAACATTGCCTCAATGCAGCTGATTGACTTCTCAAGAAATATTGCCACGGGAGAATGAAAAATGCCTTCATCTATTATACCCTGGGCAATGTTTCTGCTTGCCTTGCGTACTTCTGAGAATGTAACCGAATTATCCGGCTCAACATAGGCCGTTTTTTCCGGAAGGCGCTCCGCCGCCTCATCGAGATAATCGGTAATAATCTTGATCATAACAATTCCTTTCGTTTAAAATATCTTTCTGATTATTTACATTACTTCACAAAATAACTAACGGAGCAGGTCTTGGTTACTCTTAACAGATCATCGTTGTGAGCCTTCTTGGCTATTACCCTGAATTTGTATCTTCCGCTCTTTTCGGGAATAAAGGTGGCTGTAGCCGACGTGTCATAGCTCCTGAAAGTAACGTATTTTTCCGTTTCCGGATCATAATACTGGAAACAAAACTTAACGTCAATAAGAGAGCCCGTCCATGCATATGCCTTTAGGGTAATACCTTTTCCGGCCTCCGTCACATCCCAGAGGCTGACGGTATCTATCCAGTCTATGGACATACGATAAGATGCCCAACTGTGGTAGAAGTACTGACTGACGGTAGAACCCTCTTCCCTGAGTTTAAGGAGTCTGCCGAGAGATTTTGAAAAAGCCCTGGCTCCCTGCTCATTACAATGAACAGTGTCCTTGAAATAAGTAAGACCATGTATAAACAGCGAAGACTTGGCCAGATTGAAATCATAATACTCAATATCATATTGATCCAGATATTCCTGAATATAACGGACCCGGTCTATATAGCTCTCTCCCCACGCCAATATGGAACTGCTGGGATACGGCGGGATTACAAAGGTGATCTTAACATCGTTGTCTGTGCATATTTTGATAAGCTTGTCCAACTCATTTAGTGCTTCTTTGGAGACCATTGATGTGCTCCAGTATTTG
>CAJOOT010000141.1 GCA_905236215.1 uncultured Eubacterium sp. | reverse complement strand
TGTCCAGGTTACCGGCAACATTATCTGATGCGTATTTCCGGCTATTATGGTATATTATAGGTATTATGAGTAATAAAAAGAAAACCACTTCAAAAAAACACAATAATAACCCAAAAAACAACAAAAGGAATTCACAGGTTTCCCGCTACAGGAATCTAAAAGACTCTGATAACGGCAGCTTTCTTTATTTGTTGCCTCCGATACTTATCCTCGGTGTGATCCCCCTTATTTTGGGGCTTTATATCTATGACTGCGGTCTGAGCGGATATGACTGGTTTCCCGATTCAGACATCACCCAATACGATTTTTGTCTGGCACACAAGATGGTCGCCCTTTATATTGTCTGCGGCATCATCCTTTTGTGCCTTGCTCACCGTGTATTTATCAAGAAAGAAAAACTCCCATTCCACAAGAGTTTCTTTCTTCTTCTTGCAGCAGCCGTACTCGCCCTGCTCTCAGCCATATTTGGAGTCAATCCCTTAAGAGCATTTGGCGGATCATACGATATGTTCATTTCTGTCATAGCAGTACTTGGATTTCTCCTTATATGCTATTATTGCTTCGCGATGATGAACACGGATGAAAAGATAGAAAAGGTTTCCAAACTAGGCGGCATCTTTGTGGCAATAATGCTCATAATCGGTGTTTTCCAGGCCTTCGGTGCAGATCTTTTTCAGACCGAATTGGGACATCACCTACTAGCAGGACTCTTTTATCAGCAATATGCTTCAGCTATCAGCAACTCACCGGACTACATGAATACCACACTTTCACACGCCGATAACATTTCGGGGTACCTGGCTCTTCTTATGCCGCTTACCGTAAGCATGATCTTCTTCTTCCGAAAGAGGCAGGAAAAAATCATTGCCGGCGTGTTTCTCATATGCGAATTTATCATGGCAGTGGGGATTCAGACAGCTTCCATCAAGCTTGCAGCATTAGGTACTGCTATCATTGCATTTATCATATTTTCAAGCCGCAAAAAGAAAAGCTTTATCATTGCTCTTGTTGCCGTAATTGTATGCATAGGAGGCGTAGCTGCGGCAATCTTTAATATACCTGTGCTCAAAGAAAAGGTAACTTCTGCTCTTATTACCGACCTTGAGTCAGAGAGAGGCACCGTATCTGAAATCTATACATCAGACGATGAATTCATTTTTACGCAAAAGGACGAAAGTGAGCTTTGTCTTTCTTATGACGGTTCGGATTATTCCGCACTTTTACTGACAGACGAAAACGGATCATCCGTAGACAATTCCTTTGATGCATCCACATCAACCTATACAATCAATGATTCAAGATTTCCATCTGCATCAATAGCCGTATCCGACATGGAGGAGGCCGGCACGATATTTACCGTCACACTCGACTCACAGCAGTGGAATGTGGTATATAAGGACGATACCTTCTACTACCTGACAGGAGCCGGAAAGCTCACCAAGGTAACGGGATCTCCTGCCAATGCACATCTTTTCCCCGAAGGATTCTTTACATCAAGGGGTGAAATTTGGAACAGGACGATACCTCTCCTCCCCGAACACATTCTCCTGGGAAGCGGTGCCAATACCTTTGTGGAAGCATTTCCTCAGACCGCCTATGTTATGGACAAATACAACGTTATGGAGACATTGTACGATGTAAAGGCACACAACTATTACCTAAACACAGCCATTGAAGAAGGAGTGCTGGCACTTGTACTTGTGCTTATCTTCTTCGGGTGGTACCTGGTATCATCCATAAAGCTGTTTAGAAAAGTTACTCTCAAGGATATAAAAGAAAACAGAACACTCGCTGTAGGCATTGCCGTCATGATAGCCGTAATCTGGTACCTCATAAACGGCATTGCCAATGATTCTTATATTGGTATTGCACCGATATTCTGGGGAATGCTGGGAATGGGTCTTGCCATCAACGCAAGGCTTAAAAAAAGTCGGGCATCAAAGGAGGCTTAAAAGTGAGAAGACAGACACTTTTTAACAGCTTCAAATGCGCATTTGCAGGCATCTTTAACACCATCAGAGCCGAGCGTAACATCAAAATACATCTGTGCGCCGCAACACTCGTTACCATTGCCGGGTTTCTCTTTGGTATATCTTATTTTGAATGGCTCATATGCCTTTTGCTCTTTGGGCTTATCATAGGTTTAGAACTTGTAAACACAGCCATAGAAGCCACAGTAGATCTTGTTACCGAAGAAAAAAAGCCCCTTGCGGCGAAGGCAAAGGATGCCGCGGCAGGAGCAGTATTGGCCGCATCCATATTCGCAGCTGTAATAGGGCTTATCATCTTCGTTCCCGCAGGGCTTAAGTGGATCGAAGGCTTTATGAGCTGATCCGGCAAAACAATTCCGGTGAAAATATTACCGGTTTTAGTTTACATAATTTTTAATCAGGAGGGTATTGCTATGTCAGAAAACAGAGAAGACATCATCACGGAAGCACTCAAATCCATTTTTTATGCGGGAGTTGGAGCCGTTGCAGTAACGGCCGAAAAGTCGAAAGAGATCATTGACAGCCTTGTTGAAAAAGGACAGATTTCCGTAGACCAGGGTAAACTCCTCAACAAAGAGCTAAAACATACCATTGACAAGAACCGCAAAAAACAAGCTCCCGACGAAAAAGAAGCTTCTTTTGACCCTTACGAAAAAGTCGAAGGAAACGACTTTTCAGAATTTTTATCGGGACTTACCGACGAGCAGAAACAGGCACTTAAGGATCAGCTGAACTGACAGTTGCACATTATCGGAGACAGTTATGGAAAATAAAGGAACAAGGCTCGGGCAGATCCTTTCAATAATCAAAAAACACAAACTCAGTAAGCAAATGAGTCCGCAAAAGCTCCGCATGCTCATAGAGGACTTAGGTCCCACTTATATCAAGCTTGGACAGCTTATGAGTCTTCATTCGGATATATTGCCCAAAGAGTACTGTGACGAGCTCATGAAGCTAACGGCTCATGTTGAGCCTATGGACCCTGCGGAGATGGAATATGTCTTAAATGAGTCATATCCGATCACGGAAGAATATCCCAACGGCTGGAATTCTCACTTTTCCCATATTGATGAGATGCCCATCGGAGCTGCTTCCATCGCACAGGTTCACAGAGCCGTCCTTACGACAGGAGAAAGGGTCACCATCAAGATACGCCGCAAGGGTATCTATGAGATTATGGACAAGGATATACGGCTTCTCAAGCACGTCTCGCGCCTTATTCCGCCCATAGGCTACGGTTCCATCAAGCGGGTTGTAAGCATCCGAGATGTTCTTGATGAGATGTGGCGTGTAGCCAAAGAGGAGATGGATTTTGAGACCGAAGCCAAAAACACACTCGAGATGACCGCAAATCAGGCCGGACTTAATTACATCTATGTACCCAAGCTTTATACAGAGCACTGCACCCGTTCCACATTGGTTTCCGAATACATCGAAGGCTGTGGAGTAGATGATTGCGAAGCCCTTACTGCCGGAGGATACGATCTTGAGGAGATTGGTGCCAAACTCATAGACAATTATCTTAAACAGATTATAGAAGACGGATTCTTCCATGCGGATCCTCACCCGGGTAATATCAAAGTTTCCGGAGGCAAGATAGTCTGGCTTGACATGGGCATGATGGGGCGTTTCAACGACAACGAAAAAAGAATGCTCACGGAAGGAGTACGCGGCATAGCAGAGCACGACATCCTGCGTATAGAAAACGCCCTGCTTTCCATAGGCGAAGCCAAAAGGCAGCCCGACAAGGATCAGCTCTACAAAGACTTAAAGGATATCATCGGACGCTACGGAAGTGCCGGCATGGCCAGCATAGACGTGGCTGAATTCCTTCAGGATATAATAGAAGTCATGAAGGACAACGGCATCCGCATTCCACGCAGCATGACACTTCTGGCAAGAGGCCTTACACATATGGAAGGCGTACTTACCAAAATATCACCCGATATCAATATGGTGGAAATTGCAATTACCCGAATACAGGCCAATCCACTGGATCCAAGTCTGCTCAAAGATGAACTTCATGACTACGCCGCCATCCTGGCAAGAAGCGTATCTCACGGAGCCAAGATACCGATACTCTTAAGCAATATTCTAAAAGAATATTCAGACGGTCAGAGCAGGATTAATATGTCCTTAAGAGCCGATCGTAATACAGCGTGGCTCTTGAGAAAAATCGCCCAGAACCTCGTAATAGGTATGTGGGTTATGGCTTTGCTCATAAGCTCGGCTATCCTTTGTACTACGGATATCACCCCGAAGATAATAGGAATACCATATCTGGCCTTCATAGGCTTTCTGATAGCTGCTCTTATAGCATTGTATCTGGTAATACGCCATTTTATATCAAAAAAATAGACTTACAAAAAATGCCGGCATAACGCACCGCCGAAAGGCGGGTAGTCTAAGGGATTTTTAATCCCTGAAAGAATCGGCATAGTTGAAATAGCGTATAACCTTTATGAGGAAGGTCGCTATTTTGAAAGCTACAATTATTTTGAAAAGTATAAGCATACTGAACCGGATATTCCGGATGAGGTATTAGAACAGATAGAAGCTTCATCGAAGAACATCGTGGAGACAATGCAACGTACAAAAGATTACATTGATGAACACCCAGAGCCTCAGCCGCCCGAAGGAGAATTCGACTTCAACCATTATCCGTATGATGATTATGACGAGCTGCGTTCGAAGCTCGTAGAATTTATACCGGATTTCAATATGAGGCTTAAGTTCAATTCTGCTACCGGCAGATTTGAATTCTCGGCAGACATTGATTCTGTGTTTGATATCGCATGGTAT
>CAJOOT010000140.1 GCA_905236215.1 uncultured Eubacterium sp. | reverse complement strand
GAAGTCTTATAGAGATCTGCCCTGCAGATATTCCGAGACATCTACACTCTTTAGAAATGAAGATTCGGGAGAGATGCACGGTCTTACAAGTGTTCGTCAGTTCACAATCTCCGAAGGCCATCTTATAGTTCGTCCTGACCAGATGGTGGAAGAATTTAAGGGCTGCCTTGCACTTGCAAAGTATTGTCTTGAGACCCTTGGAGTTGAAGAGGATGTTACCTATCACCTTTCCAGATGGGATCCTGAAAATACGGAAAAATACATTGGAGATGCAAAGGTATGGAACAGGACGGAAGGACATATCAGGGATATCTTAAATGAGCTTGAAATACCTTTTGTTGAGGATATTGGAGAAGCTGCATTCTACGGACCGAAGGTGGATATCAATGCAAAGAATGTATACGGCAAGGAAGACACCATGATTACTATACAATGGGATGATCTTAATGCCGAAAAATTTGATATGTATTATATAGACGAGAATGGAGACAAGATTCGTCCTTTCATTATTCACAGGACATCGATGGGCTGCTATGAGAGGACACTTGCATGGCTTATTGAAAAGTATGCAGGTCTTCTTCCTACATGGCTTTGCCCTGAGCAGGTGCGAGTACTCCCGATTTCCGAAAAGTATATTGATTATGCAGATGAGGTAGCCGCCGCCATAAGAAAACATGATATTTATGTTGATGTCGATAAACGAGACGAAAAACTTGGATACAAGATTCGTGCCGCAAGAAACGATCGTGTTCCTTATATGCTCGTTGTGGGACAGAATGAAGAGGCTGAAGGTACGGTTTCCGTAAGAAGCCGTTATGTGGGAGATGAAGGCACCAAAAAGCTGGATGAATTTCTTGAGGGGCTTCTCAAAGAGATTGAAACTAAAGAAATCAGAAAGATTGTTCGAGAAGACTGATTCATAACAAAAGCTCCGGTCATCTAAGATCGGAGCTTTTCGTATGTTGTAAAAAAATGATATTTATCAGAATTCGATATATTTATTTTCAGCCTTATCATTTATTACATAATATGCACGACGTTCCTCGAGGTTTACATAAGTGCGAAGAGTGTGAATAGCACCAATTCTATGACCGGCTGCTTTATGTGCCTGCTTGATGCGTTCAACAAGTTCTTCCGTAAGGATCTTTTCTGAACCTACTTCAATAAATGTTTCCTGAATGATTTCGGGCTTTGTTTTTCTGGTGGTCTTTCTCTTGGCCGTGGGTTTTGCTGCAGTTGATTTAGACGCTTCTTTGGCAGCGGCTTTTACCGTACTTTTGGATGAAGCTCCGGCAACGGTTTTTGCAGCGGATTTTGCGGTGGTTTTTTTTGCAGCTGTATTTTTTCTGGTAGCCATTTTTTTGTCCTCCTTTTGGAATATGATTACCACAATAATTCAAAAATGCTTTCTTTATTCAGTTCGCAGTATACTTCATTTTGGTTGAAGTGTAAAGGAGTTTTTGGTGACGATTATTTGGTATCCGGCACGGATTATACGGGTAAATACGGATACTTGTTTATGCTTTTCTAAACCAGGCGTTATTGTATAAGTCACGGTATTGTGATAAAATACCGTGCGAGGAAAGCCGGGTTTTTAAACGTTGTTTTATATTTTGTCGTGGCTTTAGGAGGAGATATGAAAAAATTTATTGTTGCATTTATGATCGTTTCACTTAGTGTTTCTCTCGGCGCGTGTGGTAATGAAAAAAGTCAGAATTCGCAGGAAAAAACACCGACCGCTTCATCAGAAGCTGTTTCATCAGCCGATGCAGCAGAGAGTGCCGATGCAACCGGAGATTCAGAGATTCCTGTAGTTGTAACTTCTGACAAGAATAATTTTTATGTTACCAAGACATCAAACGGAGACTGGGTTTATACCGATGATGAGGATGCGAAGGTAGCGCTTCTTTTGGGTTATGATTCATTCGTTCTGTATGATTCCGAAGGAGTTGAGATACAGTCCTCAATCTTTGACGCGTACAATGAAGAAATGAAATCTGTTGCAGAGGAGTTCAGAGATGAATATTCTGATGCTGCAAAGGAAGAAGTCGCATCAATGGATGAAGATGATGCGTACTATTACATGAATCTCAAAGGCGGTATTCTCAGATATGATGATCAGGCGGTGAGCTTTTCCACTTCGGTTGAAAGCTTTGCTATGGGAGCCCACGGGTACTATTATACCAAAGGTTCCAATTATGATGCATCTACCGGAAAAACAATAGAATTAGAAGACGTTATCACGGATATTGACAAACTTCCTCAGACCTTGGCGGATCTTCTCCTTGAAAAATATGATGCCGATACATTTTTGAGTGGTGAAAATGTTATTGATGATTTAAAAAACATTGCCGAAGATCCGGAGTATGGCGGATTTGAGTTCTCCCTTGATACTGACGGCGTTAAGTTTTACTTTGCACCTTACAGTGTGGCTCCATACGCTTCCGGAGAACAGACGGTTACCGTCCCCTATGATTCAGGTCTTATTAATGAGACGTATATTCCCGAAGAAGATTATTTTGATAATGGGACAATCAAATCCGTAAGAAGCGGAGATACTGTCAGCGTAAACGGAAAGGATTATGAGCTGGGTTTATATGCGGATGAGATGAATGGAGAGTCATCCATTGATTTTTATGATACAGACAGCGACAGTTATGAGGCAAAATACAGTGTGGAGACTGACGATGCATATGATTTTGATGCATATCTTGTTACTACTGCAGATGACAAAAGGTATCTTTATGTATGCACATCCGGCTCCAACGACTATGAAATACTGTATGTATTTGATCTGAACAAAGAGGAGATTACACACAAGACTATGGAAGATTATGATGCCGGATTCTTTGACAACGTTCCTCTTAATACAGAAGATTTTATTCTCGAGATCAGAACGGATCTGCTTAGTACATACAATGTCAGCTCGCATTATCGTGTGGGAAGCGACGGAATGCCGGAAAAAACAGGAGACAGCTGGTATTACAACAATCATTCCTTTGAGGGTGAACTTAAGCTTTTGAAGGACTTTGAGTGCGATATTTACGATGACGAAAGTGATTCATCATCAGAAAAAGAAACCCTTGAAAAAGGTACTGTCATGACTATTTATCGAACGGATCTTAAAAATACCGTACAGCTTAAAATGGATGATGGAAGGATAGTCAGTGTTGAAATTGATAATACGGATTATCCTAACCTTGTCAACGGTGAAAATGAAGAAGAAGTATTTGATGGCATTATGTATGCCGGTTGATTTGGCACCAAAGGACGAAAGTGAAAGATATTAAATCAAAAACAAAGAATACGGATACCTCAGAGGACAGTTTTATCTTCGAGGTATCCGTTCGCTCGTTGGTGGAGTTTTTGTTAAGGAGCGGAGATCTGGACAGACGCGCATTTGGCAGGGATAATGTTGAGGCAATGCGTGTGGGATCCCGTGTGCACAAAATGATTCAGGATAAGGGCGGAATATTGTATCATGCCGAGGTTTCACTTTCCCGATTGTTTGTGTATGATGGATTTTCCATCAATATTCGTGGACGAGCAGATGGCATTATCGAGCCTGCAAAAGATGATACGGAAGGCTTGTTTACAGTTGATGAGATAAAAGCCACATTTTCCGATATAGAAAAGTTCAATGAGCCCAACCCTTTGCATTTGGCACAGGCTAAATGTTATGCGGCTATCCTCTCAAAAAATGAAGATCTTGAGAAGGTAAGAGTTACTGTTACTTATGTAGGTGTAACCAAAAGGACAATAAAGGTTACGGACAAAAACATTAAAAGATTTGAAT
>CAJOOT010000139.1 GCA_905236215.1 uncultured Eubacterium sp. | reverse complement strand
GAGAATAAACGAATCCATAGATGACGATGAATTTTACGAAAAAACGAACGATCTTGCACACAAGATGGATAAAACACGTCAAACAGGAGGAGTCAGATATCTTGAAAAGAGCCATCTTCTTGAAGACGTGTATACATTTAACGACTTCTCCCACTCCGGCAAAGGCAGGGGCTGTAAGAAAAAGTCTACCGTTACACCTGATATGTCAAAGGGCTATCTGATAAGTGAATACAACGGTCATATGTATCCTACAAAGAGCTTTGATTCGGAGGAACACAGACTTGAGCATGCTCTTCGCCATGCCAATGTCCTTGATTCAGTCGCCGGGGAAAAGGATATCGCCGGATCATTCGGCTGGTGTATGTTTGATTACAATACGCACAAAGACTTTGGAAGCGGAGACAGAATCTGCTATCACGGTGTAATGGATATGTTCAGAAATCCCAAGCTCGCCTCTTACGTTTACTTATCGCAGCAGGATAGAGAGCCGGTTTTGGAAATTTCATCCTCTATGGATATTGGTGAGCATCCTGCCGGAAACAGGGGTGATATTTGGATTTTCACCAATGCAGACAGCGTCAAAATGTATAGAAATAACGATTTAATAAAAGAGTATTTACCTGCAAATTCAAAGTACAAAAACCTTAGACACCCGCCCATACTGATTGACGACTATATTGGCAATCGAATGATTGAAGAGGAAGGTTTTACGCCTCATCAAAACAAGATAGTAAAAGAATCATTAAACTATATTTCGCGTTATGGCATGAACAATATTCCGCCGGGAATAATGATCAGGCTGGCGGAAGCAATGACCCTGTACAGAATGTCCTTTGAAGAGGCTTACAGGCTCTATGGAAAGTATGTGGGAACCTGGGGAGATGAGGCCGTTGTATTCCGCTTTGAAGCCATAAAGGATAACAAAGTGGTAAAAACAGTAACCAAGGCTACTACGGGAGATATCCATCTTGAGGTAAATGCAGATCATACGGAATTAATCGACGGAATTACCTATGATGTTGCATCGCTCCGAATAAAGGTTTGTGACGAATATGGTAATGTTGCTTCTTTCTTCAATACACCTCTTAGTGCAGAGCTTGAAGGCCCGATTGAAACAGCAGGTCCGGAATATGTACATATTTCCGGCGGCATGGGCGGAATGTACATAAAAACCACAGGTTCGGAAGGAAAAGCCAGTGTTACATTACATCTCCCAAAGGAATACGAATACCTCAAAAAAAATGCAGTAACAGTGGATTTTAATATTTGCGTAATAAAGCCGGATGAAGAATTTTGAATCTGTGATTTGTATTTTTTGTAAGCTGTTATGAAGGATATAGCCATGAGAAAAGCCGCTCCAAAAAGAAGCGGCTTTTTTTATTGTTTTGTCTGATTCAATTTCTGAACATTTTGCCTGGGTCAATCCCCGGATTTTTAGAATTCTGCCTTGTCGAGATACTCAGTAGCATTGTCCGGTGTGATGTAAGTAAGCGGCGTTCTCTGATAGTAGGTGGTAGAACCCGTGGAGAGATACTCACCGATAGCACTTACAAGACCCATACCGATGTCAGATGCGCGATTCATAACCGTAAGCTCCATTTTTCCATCGATAACAGCCTGGATTGCATCCTTCTGGCCTGTCAGAGAGTAAACCTTGATCTGATCTGCAAGGTTTGCTTCTTCAATAGCCTGAACAGCACCCATTGTAAGGTCATCATCATAGCCCATGCAGATATCTATGCCACTGTCAGCTGCGATAAACTGCTCCATGAACGCCTTTGCATCCGTTCGGCTTGAATATGCGTCAGCCGGCTCTGTAGAAAGATCATAGTTCGGATAATCCTTCATGTAATCCTGGAATCCGCCTGTACGCTCAATGTAGTCCTCAAGGAAAGGAACACCATTAATCTGAACTACAGTGAAATCATCATCAGTACCGTTCTGCTCTACAACATACTTAGCGATGTCAGCGCACATCTGATACTGATCCGGACCTACAACAGCCTTAACATAGTCACGGCCTTCTTCGGCAACATCAAGAGCCGCCATAAACATCGGAACGCCTGCCTCGTCTGCTGTCTTGGCAATCTGCGCATTTGCAGTGATATCACCACCAAACACAACAAGAGCGTCTACGCCTGCATCGATCATCTGCTGGCAATACTCCGTAACCTTATCTGCGTCTGTCTGAGCATCAAGAACGTTAACTGTAGCGCCCTGCTCCTCAGCATACTGCTGGAAAGAAGTACCTACAAGTCCGCCCCAAGGTGCAGCAGAGTTGATGGTAACGTAACCGATACGTTTACCGGAAAGATCTGCTGAGGTGTAGTCAAGATTTGCATCACACTCGCTTCTGCCTGATGCATTGCCTGATGCAGATGCAGCAGGTGCAGCGCTGTCAGACGAAGCTGCCGGTGCTTCATTTGAAGTCTCATTCTGGCCGGAGCCTGATTCTGTTCCGCCTGAATTTCCGCCGCATGCAGCGAGGGAAAATACCATGGCCGAAACCAATAACAGTGATAAGAAGTTTCTTACTTTTTTCATTTTTTCCTCCTTTGTGTTTCTGACAAAACAACAATATGATCAACCGCCAAAGCGGATAATCAACTTAATCGTCAGCACTCTTGGTGCTGGTGAAACGGTCTACGATAAGAACTACGATAAGAAGGATACCTGTAACAAGGTTAACCCTCTCTGTACTCCAGAACATCGTACTCATCATGGTGGACAGACATCTCATGATAAGAATACCGAGCATGACATGTACTGCAGTACCTTTTCCACCGGTCATCTTGATACCACCGATAACGCAGCAGGAAATAGGGAATGTTCCGAGTGCCGTACCCTGAGTATAGATAGCAGCTCCGTTAAAGGAAACCATAAGGAATCCGGTCATTCCTGCCATGATACCGCAAAGGACGAAGGTGACAAATGCCGTCTTTTTGACACTGATACCTGCGTACTCTGCCGCCTCGGGATTATCTCCTACGATATGAAGTCTGTTTCCGAAGCCGGTCTTGTACATCCACAGAAATACACCTACTACAAAGAGTACAAATATAACAACCATGGGTGTAAGCCACTTGATGCCAAAGATAGATGCTTTCGCAATGGTTCCCATAGCTTCTTTATCCGTTACGGAATATGAAGTCCTGGCGAATTGCATAACAAGTCCCTGGAAAATATAGTTTGTAGCAATGGTCGCGATAAGAGGCGAAACACCTACCTTGGTGACTATAATTCCATTGAACGCTCCAAGAATTCCTCCTGTAATAAGCGCTGCTATAAGACCTACTATAATAGCCGGTGCGGCACCTGCCCCGGAAGCATATACCATGTTAAACGCCGTAACCATGATAACTCCGCTGAACGCCGCATTGTAGCCTACAGAAAGATCGATATTGCCGGTGATCATTACAAGTGCCAGTCCCAGACAGCAGATACCGAATTCTGCAGAATAAAGGATAACGTTGTAGAAGCTTCCGGTAAATCCGTCTATTCCTATAAATGCCACAAAAAGGAGCGCTACAAGGATAAGTACGGAGTTGTTATCTTTCAGAAAGCGTGACCACTGCATCTTGGGCTTGCTTATTGCTTTTTCTTCCATAATGTGATCCCCCTTCCTTTAAGTACGTCCATCGAAAGAACGAATACCATGATAAGACCCATTACAACCCACTTCATATATGTAGGAAGGTTAAGCATGGTGAAACCGTTGCTCAGTACGCCGTAGAACAAGACACCTATGATAGTGCCCCAAACAGAACCTTTTCCGCCGTTGACAGCGCATCCGCCAAGCACTACGCAGAGGATAACTTCCATCTCAGCTCCCGAAGCAGCCTGCGGATTCGAGCTCTTAACATTGGCCATGGTAACTACTGCAGCAAGTCCGCAGCAAAGGCCGGTGATAACGTATGCCAGAGTAATGTTTCTCTTGTATTTGATACCGGAGAATCTGGCTGATACGGGATTGGCTCCAATCACATAAAGTTGCTGGCCGTATACCGTCTTTGAAAGAACAAAGCCCAGAATAATGGCCACCAATATAAACCATACAATAAGAATGCTGATCGGTCCAAAGCTGGCTGTTCCGAACCACTGGAATGCTTTAGAGCAGTTGTCCGGAATAACGAGAACGGTGCCCGCCGAAACCATCAGCGCCAAAGCGCCGAATATAGAACTTGCGCCCAGCGTGGTAATAAAACTGTTTAGTTTGACATAACTAACAAGGAAACCATTGAACAGTCCGCAAAGGCCGCCAAGTGCTATTGTTCCTACGATACCGAAAAACGCATTGTCTGTTTGCATCATGATAATGGCGCATACGCAGCACAGGAAAGTAAGCTGGTTACCTACAGACAGATCTATATTTCCGGTTATCATGATAAGCGTCATGCCGAACGCTATAATACCTATATAAAGCTGCTGCCTGAGTATTGATGCCAGGTTTGAAGGTGCAAGGAAAATAAGTCCGTTTCCGCCGCCCTTAACTATTTGCAGTATTATCTCAAACAGAATAGCAACAACTATCATCGCAATAAACACCGATGCGCCGTTGACTGAAAGCAGTTTTTTGATACCGGAGTTAGATTTAGATTCACTCATCTGCTTCGTCCTCCTTTCTTGCTTCCATTTCTTCGTGGAAATTTTCCGTGAACTGACCACCGAGTGCCCATTTCAGGATTTCTTCTCTGGTAGTAGACTCATCTTTGAGATCAAGCTGTGCTGTCTTTTTCCCTTCAAAGATGGTAACTACGCTGTCACATACACCCATAATCTCTTCTATCTCCGAAGACACCACGATAATCGCCATGCCCTGTTTTGCAAGGTCTGACAGAATACCGTAAATCTCCGACTTTGAACCTACGTCGATACCTCTGGTAGGCTCATCAACAATAAGAACTTTGGGATTCATCATAAGCCATTTGGCTACGACTACCTTCTGCTGATTTCCTCCGGAAAGATTACCCACCAGCTGGTTGACTGACGGTGCCTTGATTGAGATAGACTTCATGTACTCGTCTGCTGCTTTTTTCTGTTCGTCCTTTTGAACCACACCCAACTTGCTCAGGTAGGGAAGACGTACAAGCGTCATATTGAGAAGGATTGAAAGAGGAAGTGCGAGTCCCTCTTTTTTCCTGTCCTCGGTGCAGAACCCTATGCCGGCTTCTATGGCAGCCGACGGGTTGTGTGCTTTTAGTGCTTTTCCATCCAGGATAACCTCTCCGGAATCGTACTTATCTACGCCGAACACGGCACGCATGATCTCACTGCGTCCGGCTCCGACCAATCCGAAGAATCCAACCACTTCGCCCTTTTTAACACTGAACGAAATGTCTTCGAATACACCCTTCCGGCTAAGATTTTTGACTTCGAGCATGGTATCTTTGATCTCTGCCTGCTCTTTGACATAAAGATTATCAAGAGAACGACCTATCATGTTTGCGATAAGCTCGTCCTGTGTGATATCTGTCTTGTCACGGCTGACGATATTCTTTCCGTCTCTTATGACCGTGATCCTGTCGGAAAGGAACATGACCTCATCAAGTTTGTGACTGATGTATATAATGGCTATGTTCTTTTCTACAAGTTTTTTGATAACCTGGAACAATGTCTCCGTCTCAGCTTCTGACAATGAAGATGTAGGCTCATCCATAATGATGAGTCTGGCATTTCTGGTAAGTGCCCGTCCAATCTCTATCATCTGCTGCTGACCTACGGAAAGATCACCGGCTATGGTCTTCGGAGAAATATCCATGTCAAGTTCTTCCAAAATCTCTTTAGATTTGGCGTATAGTGTCTTGTGATCTACAAGGCCACCCTTCATCGGAAGATTTCCGATAAATAGATTTTTTGCCACATCAAGCTGCGTAGCTATGGAAAGTTCCTGATATACACAAGATACACCCGATGCAATAGCCTCGGTAGTGGATGAGAAATTAACTACCTGTCCGTCAATCTTGTAGTCTCCGCCATCTCTCGAATGTACACCGGTAAGCACCTTGATCAGCGTGGATTTTCCGGCGCCGTTCTCTCCGCAAAGCGAGTGAACTTCGCCCTCTCGAACGTCAAACGAAACACCGTCGAGCGCCCTGACACCAGGGAACAGCTTGACAATATCTTTGACTTCGATAAATGTATCGCCTCTGCTCATTCATATACCCCCCTTCCAGCGATTTCCATTATTTTACCTTTATTCACTTATAATTGCAACCTTCTATGTCTTATTATTATGTATTAATAATACAAAATATGGTAAAAAAAAAGAGCTAAACACAAGGTTTAGCCCCTTAAATTCAATTATGTAAACTTTTCATAACCATTTCACTGTCATCACATGGATGTGCTTGCGTTTTTGCTTCCCAGGGTGACTGACAAAGTCTTCTCCTCATATCCGTTCTGCGTCGGCCTCTGGATAACTATATCTACGGTAGTGCCTGCTTCGTAGTACTGCATTAGCTCCTGAAGCTGCTCCATGGTGGAGATTGCCTGTCCGTCGAAGTATGTGATGATATCCTTGACCTGAATTCCCGCTTCTTCAGCTGCTGTTCCCGAAGAAACCTGTGATACATATACACCTTCGGGCATATTGTAAAGCTGAGCCGTCTCACTGGAAATATCCATGCCTCCGGTAATTCCGAGATATGCTTCCTTGTCAGCGGATACAGTCTGACGTTCAATCAGCTGATTGATGATCGGAATGGCTGTGGAGATAGGTATGGCATAGCACATGCCCTCCACCTCTGTATCTGCATATTTGGCTGAGCTGATACCTACAACTTCACCGTCTGCATTAAGAAGAGCGCCCCCTGAATTTCCGGGATTAATTGCCGCATCCGTCTGAATAAGCGAGCTGGTAACATTGTCAATGGTAACTTCTCTGTTAAGGGCGCTGATTATACCGATAGTAACCGACTGTCCATAACCCATGGAGTTTCCTACCACGATAGCCGCCTCTCCTACCTCAAGCTTCTCTGAGTCGCCGAGTGTAGCAACCTTAATCTGGCTCATGGTGTCACTTGAAATATCGCTGATGCTTACGGAAAGCACCGCCAGATCATTGGTGGAATCCGTACCTTTAATCTCTGCCTCCACTTCAGAATCATCTACAAATGTAATTGAAACAGATGAAGCATCCTCAACCACATGATTGTTGGTAACGATATATAAGGTGCTGTCCGTTTGCGCCACTATGATACCGCTTCCTGCAGCTTCACCCTGAGCCTGTTGTCCGAACATATCAGTGGCTGTATAGATACTGGTAACGGAAACTATGGATGGCATAACATTTGCTGCCACATCGGACACATCACTTGCTGTGCCCGAAGTAGTAGTGGAAGTAGACGAAGCCGTGGTGGCATCCGCAGATTCATCAGATTTGGATGCTACCGTTGCGATGGATGAATCATCAGATCCACCGCTGTTTGCGGTCTGTACTTTGTTTTCTCCGCCTCCCGCGGTAATGCCTAATATGGAATTTACACCTGTGAACATGAGCGAAGCAACAAGGCCGAATATAAGTGCCGCCGCCACAGTCCTTCCATAAAACTTAAAGCTTCCGGAGCCGGTCTTTTTCTGCTTCTTCCCGGAGGAACTGCCTTCACCGGCAGATGATGTACTTCCGGATGAGGTATTACCGTATGTATTATTGTTAGTGTAGAACCTGCTGTAGTCCGACGTGTTGGATCTTCCTGTACCTGATGTATCTGCCGAGCCTGCTGTGGTTTGTCCATATGATGTATTTGTTCCGGTTGAATACGATGTGCTCCCCGAATCTGTCGAGCGCCGGGAATCTATATTATCCTGTGTTATCTTATTTCCCACATACCTGTAAGTATTGCCCTGAGTACTTTGAGAGGTATTCGAACCGTTTTGCGTAGTGTTCTCTTCGTTTTCTCCGTTGATATTATCGTACATAACAAATGACTCCTTTCATCTCTGCTTAACAGCCGCATTCATCACCATTCTTTCAAGGAGCTCTCTGCGACTACATGTATGATTTTAGAGTCTAAATGTGATGGAATTGTGTATGCTTTTTCAACAATCCGTGAGCAAAAAACACATTTTCCATGTCTTTTTCTACTTTGCGGTACAGACCTGCTCAACAATCTCTATTATCCTGTCTGCACCCTTTCCCACATCTCTGGGGCAGAACTTTTGGCGGAATGCGTCGTACTTTTCCTTGTAATCCGAAAAGTCCGGATTCCTGAGGAAATCAATGAGTTCATCCGTATCATGAAGTATCGGACCGGGAGCCTCCTTCTCAAAGTCAAAGTACACTCCCCTTCCCTTGAAGTAGCTATCAATGTCATAACAATAGAAGATCATCGGACGGTTCAACACCGCATAATCAAACATGGTTGATGAATAATCCGTCATCTGAATATCACTCATCAGATACAAATCCGTGATATCCGTGTTGATACTTCTTATCACGCCGTCAAATCTTTTAAAATTAACCTTTCCGGCAATCAGATAATGATATTTGACTATCATTACGTAATCATCTTTAATTACTCTGTAAAGCTTATCGAAGTTTAAGTGAGGATTAAATATATACTTTCCCTTTGCAATAGATTCATTATCCCGCCATGTAGGACAATACAAAATAACCTTCTTGTCCTTGGGAACGTTGAATCTTTCTTTCAGCATATCTATGTATTCTTTGTTGTCCTTCATGATAAGGGCATCATTTCTGG
>CAJOOT010000138.1 GCA_905236215.1 uncultured Eubacterium sp. | reverse complement strand
TGGTGATGATGCGTTTTTCATTGTCATCAAGATGCATGATACGCCCCAGTGTAGAGCCCATACTTCCGCCAATCTGCAATGCCGCCCCTTCTCTTCCTCCGGAGCCACCGCAGAGCTGTGTAAGTACAGTGCCCGCAAAAATAAGAAAGGTCATATTACCGGGAAGATCATCACGGGATCTGATAGAGGAAATAACAAGATCCGTGCCCTCATCCTTGTACACTCCGAAGACATGATATATAAGGACTATAAGACAGCCGGACACCGGAAGCAGATACAACAGCCAGGGATATGTTCCAAAATATTCTGCGGACATATTTACGCAGAAATGAAACAGCGTTCCCAGCATACCACAGATAATACCTGCAACAGCCGAATACACCAGCCATTTGAGGATAGCACGTATATATATCCACATTCTTTTGGCCGCAGTAACTCCCTTTTTTAGTTGTTTATGAGTATCTATATACATGAATGTTATTTATCCTCAAGAAGTTCCGGGCGTCTTTGTCTGGTGCGCTCAACAGCCTTTTCGTACCTCCAGGCCTCAACTTTGGCGTGGTCTCCGGAAAGCAGGATTGGAGGCACCTCTTTTTCGTGCCATACTGCCGGTCTGGTATATTGAGGGTATTCAAGAAGGCCATCGGAAAACGACTCTATTTCTCCCGAGTCCGAGTTTGAAAGAACTCCCGGTACCATACGACTTATGGCATCTATAAGCACAAGAGCGGGAAGTTCTCCTCCCGTAAGTACATAATCTCCTATGGATACATAGTCGGTAACTATTTCCTCCAGCACACGCTCGTCTATACCTTCATAGTGCCCACAGAGCAGTATGATGTCCTCATCCCCGGCAAATTCCATTGCATCCTTTTGGGTAAATACACGAGCCTGAGGTGTAAGATATACAGTCCTTGTCTTGTGTCCCACTAAAGAGCAGATGCTTTTCCAGCAGTCGTAAACAGGCTGAGCCTGCATAAGCATACCGGCTCCTCCTCCGTATGTATAATCATCCACTTTTTTGTGTTTCTCGGCAGAGTAATCCCTGATATTGACCGGCAGCACTTCGATAGCACCGTTTTCGGCCGCACGACCGATGATGCTGATTTTAGAAACATACCCGATCATCTCCGGGAAAAGCGTCATCACATGGAATCTCATTCTCTAAGCCCCTTTAACAGATGAACATCTACTTTTTGGTTTTCTATGTCTACGTTTAAAACACAGTCTTTTATAGCCGGAAGGAGAATATCCTTTCTGCCCGGCTCTGATATTATGTAAACATCGTTGGCGCCGGTAGTGATGACATCGGAGATTGCTCCTATATCTTCTCCTTCATCGGTAACGCAACGACAGCCTATAAGATCAGCTATAAAATACTCGTTTTCTTCAAGCGGAACACGGTTTTCGCGCGTTACAAAAAGACCGCAGCGGATGTATCCTTCCACGTCGTTTATATTATCTATCCCCTTAAATTTGAGGATAACTATATTTTTTTGAGGACGCGCACTCTCCACTTCAAGATGAAGCAGTTCTTTTCCCGTATCCAGGATAATATCTTTCATGCCTTTAAAGCGAGATACATCATCCGTCATCGGAAACACCTTGACTTCACCCTTAAGTCCGTGGGTTTTGATGATGGCGCCCACCTGATATAATTCTTCTTTTTTCATAATTTGTTAAAAAAGGACCGCGCAATAATACACGGTCCTGCGGATATACTGTGCGGATATACTGGATTAAACAATATCCACGATCACTCTCTTATCATCCTTTACAGCTGCCGCCTTGACAACAGCACGGATAGCCTTTGCGATCCTTCCCTGTTTTCCAATGACTTTTCCCATGTCTGAGGAAGCCACGTGAAGTTCAATGTAGAGTGCTTTTTCTTTCTGCGTCTCTGTAACTACAACTTCATCAGGATAATCTACGAGTGCTTTTGCGATAGTTTCCACAAGTTCTCTCATAATTGATCACCTCTTATTTAACGCCCGAAAGCTTAAGGATCTTCTCAACTGTGGCAGTAGGTCTCGCACCATTCTCAAGCCACTTTTTAGCCTTTTCGGTATCCACCTTGAGTGCGCTGGGTTCCTGAGTAGGATCGTATGTACCGATTTCCTCGATGAAACGTCCGTCTCTTGGGGATCTGGAGTCTGCAACTACGATTCTGTAAAACGGAGCTCTTTTTTTGCCCATTCTTTTAAGTCTGATCTTAACCACTTTTTTCACCTCCTTGATGTGATAATTCGAAATTTATGTTAAAACGGAAATCCGCCGCGTTTTTTTCCAAAACCGCCGAACATACCGCCTAACCCCTTTTTCTTGCCTCCACCAAACTGCTTCATCATCTTTTTCATCTGCTCAAACTGTTTTAGGAGGCGATTAACCTCTTCAATCTTGACACCCGCACCGTTTGCGATGCGCTTCTTTCGTCCCGGGTTGATAATATCCGGATGCGAACGCTCTTTGGGAGTCATGGAGTAAACTATAGCTTCTATATGTGCCATCTTCTTTTCGTCGACAGCGTCTTCTATC
>CAJOOT010000137.1 GCA_905236215.1 uncultured Eubacterium sp. | reverse complement strand
TGCAGGAGTGGCGGAATTGGCAGACGCGCAGGCTTCAGGTGCCTGTGGTAGCAATATCGTGTGGGTTCAAGTCCCATCTCCTGCACTGATAAGAGAGTCCGGGTTTTTAAGAGCCCGGCTCTTTTTTTATACACTCTTCTCAAACTTTCTGTTAAAATATCTATAGTTTTTACGACAATACTGCTACAGCCATTAAGAGCTGTAGTTGTGCCCATTAAACGGAAAGGAGTATTGTGTTTATGAATAATCTTAGCTATATTAAAAAGCCTGTTCCCGGTACAGACGGAAACAAATATATTCCCTATGACAAAAGAAGCGGAGATGAATCTACCGTTTATTTTACAAGAGACCTATCTGATGAAGGACTCAAAAAAATATATGACAGGATTTCCGATACTCTTACCGGAAAACTTGCCGTAAAACTGCACACCGGTGAAGCAGAAGGGCCTAATATAATCCCCCGCCCGTGGGTAAAATCCCTTTTTGAAGACAGGCTAAAAGATGCAGCAATTGTCGAGACCAATACCTACTATGAGGGCAGCCGGTATACTACTAAGGATCACAGAAAAACACTTGAAATAAACGGCTGGACATTTTGTCCCGTTGATATTCTGGATGAAGAAGGTGTTGCCGTATTACCTGTTGACAGCGGAAAATGGTTTAAGGAAATGCATGTGGGCGGCCATCTTACAAACTACGATTCATTCCTTGCTCTTACACATTTCAAGGGGCATACTCAGGGTGGCTTCGGCGGTTCCAACAAAAACATCGGAATAGGCTGCGCAGACGGCAGAATTGGCAAAGCCGAGATTCATACCACGCCGGGATCAGACAATCAATGGGATATAGCCAAAGAAGAGTTTATGGAAAGGATGACCGAGTCCACCAAATCCACAATAGACCATTTTAAAGGTCATATCGCATTCATCAATGTTATGAGAAATATGTCTGTATCATGTGATTGCGAGGGTTGTCAAGCCGAGCCGGTTGTCACTCCCGATGTTGGTATTCTGGCATCTTTGGATATTCTGGCAGTGGACAATGCATGCATGGATATGATCTACAATCTCCCGGGAGGAGGCGGAAAAGCCATGATCGAGCGTGTAGAATCCAGACATGGTCTGAGACAGCTGTCATATATGAAAGAAATTGGTATGGGTAATGACAGATATAAGCTTATTGACATTGATAACGATGATAAAAGGATTTTAGCTTCCGAAGCTGTTAAAGATATAGAACCCGAATGGATTCCCGACAAATATAATACCTTCCCGGGAAGAAATGATTTGACAAAATGCTGACTCACTTAAAAATAAGCATCTATGACAGAGGAGGCACTGCAAACAGCAGTGCCTCCTCTAAATATAATGAGCAGATTTGCACAAACAAATTAACCTTCGTACTTCTTAACGATGGTAGCGCATCCCATACCACCACCGATGCAAAGAGTAGCAAGGCCTGTCTTAGCATCGTCTCTCTTCTGCATCTCATGAAGAAGTGTAACAAGGATACGAGCGCCTGATGCTCCTACCGGGTGACCGATAGCAATAGCACCACCGTTTACGTTGAGCTTCTCGTTCGGGAAGTTCAAGTCATGAGCAACAGCAAGAGACTGAGCTGCGAATGCTTCGTTTGCCTCGATAAGGTCGATATCGTCTATGGTAAGACCACTCTTCTCGAATGCCTTTCTGCAAGCTGCAACAGGTCCAACACCCATGATGGAAGGATCTACGCCACCAAGAGCTCCCTGTACATACTCAGCCATCGGCTTTACGCCAAGCTCCTTAGCCTTCTCTTCGCTCATAAGAACAAGAGCTGCAGCACCGTCATTGATACCGGAAGCATTACCTGCTGTAACAAGTCCGCCTTCTTTTCCGGATGCACACTTAAGCTTTGCAAGAGACTCAGCTGTTACACCGTCACGGGGACCTTCGTCTGTATCAACAACAACGGTCTCCTTCTTCATCTTAACTTCTACGGGAACAATCTCGTCCTTGAACTTGCCTTCTTTTCTTGCCTTCTCGCATTTCTGCTGGCTCCATGCAGAGAACTCATCGAGCTGCTCACGGGTAAGGCCCCACTGCTCAGCTACGTTCTCGGCAGTGATCATCATGTGATAGTTGTTGAATGCATCCCAAAGAGCATCATTAATCATGCAGTCAACGAGAGTGCCGTTGTTCATACGATATCCATAACGACCCTTCATAACAGCGAACGGTCCCTGAGACATGTTTTCCATACCACCAGCCACTACGATATCGGCATCACCTGCAGCAATCATGTTTGCAGCATTGTTAACACACTTAAGACCTGATCCGCAAACTACGTTCAGAGTAAAAGCGGGAACTTCTACAGGAAGACCTGCCTTAATTGATGCCTGACGAGCCGGATTCTGACCAAGACCTGCCTGGATTACGTTTCCGAAGTGAACCTCATCAACCTGCTCAGGCTTGATGCCTGCGCGCTTAACTGCTTCTTTGATAACTACTGCGCCAAGATCAACAGCCTTGACATCTTTGAACTGACCGCCCATCTTACCAACGGCTGTACGGCATGCACTTGCGATGACTACTTTCTTTGCCATGTTTTTTCTCCTTTTTTTAAAGAAATATTTGATTTAACTTTAAACGTGCCGACGTCTCCAATGCGGTTTGTCCGAAGGCGCCAGCATGACTATCTTATCACTATTCATGCTGTTTGGCAACGGATTGAGCTCGTTAAAAAATAAACATAAACAGCACTTCCGGAGTCTTTGACATATTCCGAAAGCGCTGTGCGTTTATATTTATTCTGTTAAATTATTTACCTCATCCCCTATCAGTAGAATATCTGATTTCCTATCCTGTAGCCATAACTGCTTGTCCATCCGGAGGCGCTGTGGAAATACAGGTAGTCAACCGTTCTCTTTCCGCCAAGCACTTCCGAAGCTGCATTCTGACAAGAAGATGTCCAGCTCTTGTTCTGAAGCACCAGCGCAAATCTTCCCGATGCCACAGGCGAAAACTGTCCACTCTGGTATATGACGCCCGAAACCGTATTCGGGAATTCAGAACTTTCCACTCTGTTCATGACTACCGATCCCACCGCCAGCTGCCCTTCGTAGCTTTCACCACCGGCTTCGCAATATATTATGGCACTCATAATCTCAAGATCTCCGGCCGCCGCCGAATATCCGGAAGATGCAGATGCCGAAGCGCTGTCTGTAGTCTTCGAGCTTGTCTCCTTCTGCGCTTTTTCTTCCTTTTCCTTTTTGGCTTTTGCTGCATTGGCGGCTGCCTGAGCCTGAGCCGCAGCCAGACTCTCTGCCTCTATCTGCGCCTCAAGTGCTTTTGCATCTTCTATCTTCTGCGCAAGCTCTGCAGTGGAAGATTCAATAGCATTTTCAGTCACTGCTATCATGTCAGCAAGTTCAGTCTGTTTTTGTTCGGATTCAGATTTAAGAGCTGCAAGTTCCTCAAGTTCGGCATTGATCTGCTCTCTCTTTTCGGAAAGCATCACACAAGTAGCGTTAAACTCATCCAAAATACCCTGATCATATTCACGCATCTTGGATACATATTCCGCACGATTTAAAAAATCAGACAGGCTCTCCGACGAAAGAAGTACCGTAAGGTACCCATCGGTACCGTTTTCATATACATACTTGACGCGTTCCTTCATAACAACGTATTGCTCATCTTTGTCCGCCTCAAGGTCTTCAATCTGTTTCTCTATAATCTCTATCTGAGCCTGTTTGACCTGATACTGCTCCTCAAGATTGGAAATCTGGGCACTTAACCCCTCTACATCATCCTGATAATCATCAAGAGAATCGTTCATGGAGCTTAACGCTTCCTCAAGATCATCTATCTGCTTCTGTTTTTCGGAGAGTTTCTTTTGTGCATCAGTCTTGGCATAAGCAAAAGGCGCCGTCCTTACCGCGCTCAATCCTCCGGTCAAAATCAGTATTCCTGACAAGACTGCAATCACTATCCTGTTATGGTTTTTTATAAAATTCATACCACAAACTCCCTGAAAACCATTTGCGTCGTTATGTTAACATAAACCACAAAAAGTTGCAATCTTTTCCGTATTTGTCAGGGAATTATCGTTGTCACTGCATCTCCTCCATCTTATCCTCATCAAATTTCTGAATCGGATGGCGAAACTTCTGCTCCTGATAGTCCTTCATAACGGTAAGCGAATAATAGGCCAGAATGCGGAATGACAGCATCAGATGAAAGAATGATTCCGTATTTGTAAGGTCAAGATTTGTAAGATCGGTAATCTTTGATATACGATAGTTCATGGTATTTCTGTGGATATATAAATGAGACGCTGCCTCCTGAGCATTGCAATGACAATTCAGATACACACGAAGCGTCTCCAAAAGATCCGTATTATGGCTTCTGTCGTATTCGGCAAGTATGAATACAGCCGTATGGCAAAAGGTCATAAGATCATGTGATGCTGCCCCATACTCCAGCAAATGATACACAGCAAAATTGTCGTAATTATAAAGAGGAGCATTGACCTCAAAGCGCTCGCCCAATTCACAAGCCTTAACGGCTTGAAGGTGATAAGCCGCCACATCGGACATATGAAAAAATGGTCGCGATATTCCTGCTCTTAAACCCTCTTTTTTAAGATATCTCGTAAACTTCACTATCTTAGGATCATCTACTTTTGGTTTTCCATCAACTTCCATAAATACACGAAGTTCTCTTCCCATTATGAATACCCTGATATTTGTAAACGTACTTTCAAAACGTTCCGCAGTTTCCCTAAGTACCCTCTCCACATCACGGATATCAGTGGGATCATAATCAAAACCATCTCGTATAACAACAATCATGAGGGGAAGCTTCAATTCTAAATTAAAATACTTAAGACGTTCTTCGATGATATCCTCATCCTTAATTCTTCCCTCGAGAAGGTCAGCAATAAACCTGTCCTGAACCTTCTCGTCGGGCTTTCCGTAATCAAGGATCTTTTCCATATACAGACCTGCGACAGATGCAGCCAGCATGATAATATCATCATACTTTTGTCCATGCTCTACGTTTTTACACAAGACATTAAGACATCCTGAAATTCTGCCGCCACATATAACGGCAGCACAACGGCATGAAGGTCCTCCGTTTTTGGAATCAGCTATTGGTCTTTCCTCTTCCATGGATCTCTGGTAAACCGATATACTCTCTTCAATTTCAAGCTGAGAAAGATGTATGGCTCCGGATGAAACAATCTCGTTCCATATCTCGTCATCAATCTCGCGGGGATAACAGGCAAGCAGCTTATGTGTCATATCCGTGAGCATGACGGGATTGCCCGTGATATTCGACAATACTTCGGTAAGCCGGTCAAGATCCTTTGCTTTTATAAGTTCATTTAATTCAGCTATACGCTGATTCTCTTTCTCCATATGGAATAAGCCTCCGGGTCGGATATATTTGACTCATTGTACTAGACCGATTCAAAAGGCGCAAGAAATCTTACAATCTCATAGCCGCAGTGTATGAGTCCCAGGTACATCTCTGAATATTCCCTGCTCCGTTAGCGTCCCCGATTACATAAAACTCCGGAGCACTTTCGGAATACTCCCACGCCTCGTCTATAAGAGGATGAGATCCGCCGCAGATAATTACGGTATCAGCATTTAATTCTGTGGTTGACCCGTCTTTTTTTTCGTATGTAACGGTATACCCTGTCTCCTTCTCTCCCGAAACTTTCTTTGTGGACACCTCGGTAATGTATTTGAGATTCTCATATTTTTCCCACTCGCAGGCTTCATGTGCTTTTCCGTCCGGAGTTCTCATTACCCACGATGTAGTAATCCAATGAAGTTTTGAACCATCATGGCAAATTTCCTTCTGTCGGGTAAGGATGGTAACCTTGTGACCTTCCTGACAAAGATACATCGCCGTTTCGACTGCGGATTCCGAACCTCCGCAGATGACTACGTTTTCTCCCATTTTTGATGCAGTCCCGAAGCAATCTAAAATGGTGTATATTCCATCCTTTTTGGAGCCATCTGCTTCTCTAATGCCTTCTATGGAAGCCGGAAGCGAGGATACTGCGCCCGTAGCCGCAATTACGGCATCATAACCTTCTGATTTTATGTCAACTGGTGACGGTGTGGTATTCATAACGACCCTTACCCCTGCCTTTGGCAGCTGTTCAATCAACCAGTTCTTGTATTTTCCGACGGGCCATTTAAAGGTGTAATAATCTCCGTGAATGAGCTGTCCCCCCAATTTATCGGTCTTTTCATAAAGAGTAACACTGTGTCCTGCCTCTGCGGCAAAAATTGCAGCTCTCATTCCGGCACAACCGCCACCTACAACGGCCACTTTTTTCTTGTCTCCGGATGATGCCCCATCCAAAAGCCTGCTTAGTTTTCCTCCCAGACTCTGAAGAGGATTTACGGAACATACGGAAGTCCATGGTGTATGCTCCGGCAAAAGCTCACCATCACATTTATTACATTTAATACAGGGTACAATATCTCCGACCCTTCCCTGAATTATCTTCTTTCTATATTCGGAATCTGCTATAAAGCCTCTGGCCATTCCGAACATGTCACATGCCCCTTCCTCAAGAAGCTTTTCCATCTCATTAACATCCTGAAATCCACCTATGGGTTCAGTTATAACATCAATGCCCTGATTCTTAACTTCACGGGCAAACTCCACGGTATGATGTTCACCCTCCCTCATGGTAAATCCCGTCGGATGAGAAGTGGGTGCAGAATCCTCACGAATCTGAACTATATCTATCGCATCCTGAAATTCCTTTAGATAGGCCAGAGAATCCTCCTTAAAGTATCCACCCATGGCTTTTGTAAAAGGTCCGTATCCATCGGGTTGCTGCCATGCAAGTACAGCTTCAACAATAAAATTCCGTCCCAGTTTTTTCTTTATTGCACGAAAAACCTCACCGGAAAAACGTCCGCGGTTTTTTGCATTTCCTCCGTATTCATCATCACGCTCCTTATCCTTTGGGTTAAGGTCTCCGTCCACTCTGACGGAAATCCCATCAAAACCAAGGAGCTTATAGAAACGTACTTCTTCGACAATACTATCTATCACTTCCGGAATCATTTCCTTTGGAAGCGCTTTTGAATCACGAGGCGCTCCGGGTCCAAATCCCGGTCCGCCCTGAAGTGTATATCCTTCAGGATATTTCCACACATATGAAAGAATTGCTTTTGAACCGTAAAAATGTATTTCCTCACATAATTGTGAAATATAGTTGTGCACCGAAGGATCCGACATATCAAATGCCTGCATGTGACTCATATCCATGTCTGCCGGAAAATCCCTCTGCTTAGGATAATTATCCCACTGAGCCATGGTAACAATTGCGGCTCCGTTTTTTGCAAGGTTTGCATGATATGCCCTGTATCCTTCTGCCGGGTATGTCTCCGGTCCCTGAAAAAAATGCGGAGATGCATTGGGA
>CAJOOT010000136.1 GCA_905236215.1 uncultured Eubacterium sp. | reverse complement strand
TTTTACAAAAAGTTCTGAAGAAAACATTCCGCCCATTCTGTACTGCGGATCAATGATGTAATATCTGGAATCAACCATTTTATAATCGTCACTATCTGCCAAAGCTATACCAATCGACATAACTTCGTTACCCCAGGTTGTTTCAGTATCAATTACAGCAATAAAACTCATGTCCTCTGTTTCCTTCTTTCATAGAACTCTACAAGCGTATCCTCTGACCGTGTGCTGGACTTAGAGGGTTTGTTATACTTTGTCATGATTCCCTTAGTTATCGTTCGAACAACTGCATTCATAAATTTATTCCTATCCGGGATCGTTATCTCAAATTTCTGATTATTCCTTGTATTCCAAAGAATTCCCTTTTCAAGATTTAGCGCTATTACATAACTTGCACATTGAAGGAAATGTTCATGCGTTAATTCAGATACGAATTTTAACTCGTAAACTATATCATCCTTAACAACATCAGCCATTCCAAAGGCAGTAAATATCAGTTTTCCATTCTTCCTGCTTGAAAAATGCAGTTTGCAGACTTTCTGCACCTCTTCATCTCTATTTAGAACCGTAGCAAGCCGTTTACATATTGCATCTTTGTCCTTATCCAAAACAAACGGGATATCAACCTGCTCCCTATACCTGTTTTGATGGGTTTCAAGTGATGTCAAAAACAATATCTTTCTCTGAAGATCAGCATTCCGAACTTCTTCCGAGTATAAAAATTTTCTATCCGGATCAATCGACAGATGAAAGTTAATTCCATCATCAATATTATATCCGTTAAAATATATTGCTTCCTGATAAATTCCGATACAAGGCGATAAATCTATCAAACCATCCCTATTACATATATCAATAGGCAGTTGATCATCTTTATTTATTTCAACTGTCTTTATAAGTGAATAACACTCCTCAACGTCCTCTTTATACTTGAAATCAAACATCTCAGATATTTCCATATTTTCAAACTTATGATTTGCTTTCAACGGCGTTGAAAGTGTTTTTTCCGAGAGTAAAGCCTCATCGCTTTTAACAAATATGATTTCTTCCTTTCCTCTGCTGGCAGCAACACAAAAAATATTTCGTAAAATCTCATAAGATTGAAGCGGCTTTGTCACTCTTACCGTCCAATAACTTTCGGTAAAATCAAATATGACCGCTGTTTTTCTTTCAAGTCCCTTGCTGCTGTCAAACGTAGTAAAAATTGCTGTATCTTCCCTCGGTTCTGTAGAGCCGGATGCATCTGATTCTGAAATACTTGCATATACTGTATGTTTATTATATTTTTCCGGATACAGTTTTTCTAAAAGATTGAGCGTTTTTGCCAATGAGCCGGTTCTCGCTCCAAGGCAAAGTATATCACTCGGATCTTTTGCAGCAAGATAAGCCACGACTTCCTTTTCGTTCATGGTAGTTACATTACAGTTCTGGTTCACTCCAACAATTTTTTTATTCCATATTCTTCCAAGTTTTGCTGCAAAATCTTCTGACAGCCTAAAACACTGGGTAAACTCCATCTTTATATGTCTGCCAAGAAAGTCATCAATAAACTCCTCTATTTTCAGAGTGGTTTTGTCATATATCTTCTGTTGCATATCTCCAACTGCAACAATCTGAATATCAGGATTATTCGCCTTTACCATCTCCAGCATCATAGCAAGTTCAAGTTCAATATCTTGATATTCATCAATTATAAGAACATCGTACTTAGCAATCGGAGGGTTTATCCTTATAAAAGTCTGTATAAGGTCTGATATCCCTGATCTTACTCCTATCCGCATCAGGCATGAAAAAGCAAAACCATGATAATTAGTCACGGTAACATTTCTATTGCGTATTTTCGACTTCGCATCAATCTTAAGCAACTTATTATAAGTCAAATACAGAATTTTCTTTTTATTTGGCAACTCCCCGCATAATACCTGTATTGCAGTAGTCTTTCCACTTCCAATACACGCATCAACAAGAATATTATTCCCTTTTTTTGCCTCATCAACAAATAATTGCTGTTCTTCCGATAACTTTACCATTTTTACGTCCATGATTTTATATTTTAAAATTACTCGTCCACGCAACGAGATATAGCTTTTATAGACATTATAGTAAATATCATCAATATTTTCATTATAAAACTTAAAAAGGTCGCCCACAAAATTGGCGACCTTTAAGTATTCAGCTATTTCGTTAAATCTACCTTAACACCACGTTTAGCGTTAATCCGATCAATCTCTTCTTTTATGATATCTCCAAATTTCTTGTCATCAAGTTCTATACTTTCCTTTGCAGCTTCTGATTCATCGGCAAACGCATCAAATTCAGCCTGCTTTTTTTCTAAAATTGTAAGAATTCTCTCATCCACAGAGTCCTCGCATAATAGCCTATACACCAGGACATTTCGCGCCTGACCCATTCTATATGCCCTCGAAATAGCCTGATTCTCAATAGAATGCTTATACTGTGGTTCACAGATTATAACAACACTTGCAGACTGAATATTTAATCCGGTACCTCCTGACTGAATCTGTGCCGGAAGTACGGTGCCAGCAGGCGAATTATCGAATTCATCTATTATCTCCTGCCGCCTCTGCGGAGTCAGTGATCCAGTTATAGGATTCAGGCATGAAGCTCCTATCAACTCGCAAACCGCCCTTATTGTATCTAAGAAAAATGAAAACACAATGACTTTTCGATCATCATCTTTAGTCTCTTCAATAATTTCCATTAACCGCTTTGCCTTAGACGAGTAATTAAGATCACCAACATTCCAAGAAACCCTGCGGATAGCCATGAAATTCTTTGAAAATACTGTCTCCTCATATACCTTCTCTTCCTCAGGAGACATTGTACACCATTCTTTATTTTCAATCAGTTCTGGAAGTTCTGTTAAAACCTGTTCACGCTTTCTTCTGTAATAGACAGGCGCAACCCTTTCTCTGAACTGCGGTGCCGTTGCCATAAATGCCATTCCCCGAACCGAAGCTGCAAT
>CAJOOT010000135.1 GCA_905236215.1 uncultured Eubacterium sp. | reverse complement strand
TTTTTTACACACAAGGAATATACTAGCAAATAAATGTTACGAAATTGTTAATTTTGTTATTATTCATTCATTTTTTTATAAGAACCCCATGTACAAAGAAACGTTTTGTACCTCCTGCTGCTCCCGAACATGTAGCAAGAGTTAAAATTTTGTCATCAGTTTTTACTTCTATCCCTGTTTTTTCGATGGAATTGGCCATGCAATAATTTATATATTCCTGAAAATCAGCCTCTTTTTGCGGTATGTTATAGCCTTTCGAGCCATCCTCTCCTATATAATACGAAAAAATCTCATACTGAAGTACTGTATTATCTTTCAAAACCAGATAGATGTAAGGTTCTTTATCCCTCAAATCTTTTTCCTGATACAGCTTTTTCAAACGTCCAAACATACTGCCGTTTTTCATATTATGACCGTATATAAGACTATTGTAGTCTGACATATCTGACTTATTATACATGTCAAGAAATACAGCTCCGCTATGATTTTCCTTTTTTTCAAATGTATGTGACAGATAATATTCATTATCGCTGGTTTGTAAAACAGGATAACTTATATTGCAGGCCGGAAGCTCAATCCATGCAACCGTATCACTGTTTATATCGATAAGCGACTTAAAATCCACTTCTATTTTTTTTTCGCTATTACTGTCAGTATTAGTTACTTTTTCTGTTTTATCAGTTGAAACATATTTTTCTTCAAGTTCCGTATACTCTTCTTCTGCAACACTATAGCCATTATAAATACTGTAAAGCTGCCATCCTGCAAATATAAAAAAGCCCATAGCTGCTATCAGAAGTACAGTTAAAATCTTATTTCGCATTTTATAATTCCTTATGCAATTATATCAGACGCAATAAACACCGAATATGTATGTTCAACAAACAAATTCGGTGTTTAATACGTCATTATGTTTTTATCTTTGTTTTTTTAATCCTAAAAGAATAAATATCATTGCAAGAGCTGAAGCAGCCATTACACCAATCCAGACGAACGGTCTTGCTGCATCTCCTGTATTCGGGCCTTCTTTATCACCTAAAACTCCTGAATCAGGTTCATCTCCTGATTCAGGTGCTTCTCTGTCGCCTAAAACTCCCGAATCTGAAGTACCTGTAGCAGATGTTGAATAAGATGTTGTCGTACCACCGTCTGAACTGCTATTTCCATTGTCTCCACCAGAATGTTTCTTACCACCCGATGATTTCTTACCTACATATTTGTTCTCAAACTTAGCCTCATCTTTTTTATATGAAGAACCGTTTTCGTTAATGTACACTTCAGCTATCAATCCGCTTGATGATTTTTTTACAGAAACCGTAATCTTATAAATACGATCGTCATAAGTCATTCCTGAAATCTTTTTGTCAGGAATAATCTGTTTTAAGCTGTAAGTATAAACTCCTGTCTTTGAATAATTAATTGAAAGCTTCGTTGAAGCAGTCGAGCTAAGACTGAAGTTATATGATCCACCACTGCTGTCTGAAGGCATTGAATCCGTGCTGTTATCAGCTTTAAACAGATAATTGAATGTTCTGTTCAGATCAGAAGGTATTTTATTTTTTTCTGAATAAACCTGTGATACAGGAATAGCTGCTGTTACTGTATCAGCTGCCATAACCGGTGTAATGCAAAGCAGCCACGAAAAAGCAAGTGCTGCTGTCATTGCCAGTCCACGTTTTAATTTTCTCCCACTCAACATATCTCACACCTCATAAAACTAAGCTTTTATTTCTTTATTCTTGCGAGTAACGCCATTCTTCCATTTGTATATGAATAATCACAAGTCGATAATATGACAATATGATCATTTTCAGTTAAATCAATCTTCCTGTAATATTTTGATCTACTTTCTATTGCTTTCAGGAATTCCTTTTTCTTTTCACCTTCATAATTTCCATATATCAGTGAATCGTAAGCATCACATTCCACATAAGAGAATATCTCAAGTTCATGATCTTTATCGTCATAATATAATCTGCCTGTTTTATGACTGTCAAAAAATCCCTTATCCTGAAACAGGTCTATATCTCCAAACATTTTATGCTGTTCCATATGATGACCATATATCACGCTAAGAAAATCAGAGAAATCTTTTGGTTTATCTGAATCCAGAAAAACCGCACCTGATAAAGAATAATTTCCAAAGACATCAGTATTGATGTAGCTGTCATTGTTTTCTCCCTGTAAAACAGGGTAATCAATTCCTGTGTCATAGATTTCCAGCCACCCAAAAACATCCGGATTTAACGCTCTTAGTTCGTCGAATGACATCGCATTTTCATCCGAGGGTTTATATGGGGTATAATTTGACGAATCAGCAGCTGAATAAACCAACGTTGAATCCCATATACAGTAAACTCCAAATGCGATAACTGTCAGAAAGAAAACAGCTGCAAAAATCGTCACTATCTTGTCCAGAAAACGTATGAACTTAGAAGCATTAAACTTTTTCAAATTAATTCTCTTTATCTTTTTCTTCTTTTAATTCCTATAACTATGAATGAAACAAATGCTAAAACTGCCATAGCGATCATAACTGCAAACGGAGCGTTGTTCATTACAACACCGGTAACGGTGATATCCTTATATTTATTAACATAAGATACGCTGTTTGCACCCATGTCATAGATTATTGTTTCAGGTACACTCGTTCCTTCGACTGATTCTTTCTCTGTTCCACCTACAACCTGCTTATATGATGCAGTATAACCTTCTACTGCAGTCTCTGTAACAGAGTACTTGGTTCCTGCTGCAATATCTGTAAAAGTGGCTTTATCGCCATCACCAAGGACAAATTCAAGACTTCCGCTTGACTTTTTTTTAGTAAGTTTAAGCTGTCCTGTCTTGCTATTTCCATGTGTTCCTTCTACAACCATCTGTATAGTCTGATCATCAACAGTTACCGGATTCGAAAAACTTATCTTATAATTAAATGTTTTTGTATAGTCAGCGTATTCACCTGTTACCTTCTTTGTTACAGTAAGATTTGTCATTTCAGAATCAACATCTGCATAAGTATCCTCGAATAAAGCGACACCTGTTTTAGCACCGGGTTTACCGTCTTCTCCGAATGGCTGTACCGTAACTGCGTATATTGCAAGTCCTGAATCAGTATTCTTAACATAAACCAATACATAGTACTTTTTGATAAGTGAATCTGATGAAACCGAACCGGCCGAACTATTATCCTCTGTTATAGAGAAACCGAATATTCCTGCAGAAGGATATGCAATCTTTTCTGTTGAAAGATCAAACGCCACCTCACCTGTAACCTTGTCATCTACTATCTTATCATCTTTTGAAAAACTGATTGATTTGCTTGCCTTAGCATCAGGTGTAGATACAGTTAATACATCTGATGACAATGAACAAGGTTCAAGATTATAAACATATTTTACATCCGGTACAGTTGTACCCTCAGCAATATGAAGAATTTTTTCTACTTTAACTTCTCCGCTTTTTCCAGCAGTAACAACACCTGAATCAGTATTTGCTGCAATTACACTGTTTGCGGTTGTTAAAACACATGCTGCTGTAAGAAGCAATGCTGCCATTTTCTTTAATCTTTTAATCATTGTTATCACCCTAGAAATTTCTCCTTCTTAAAATTGAAACTACTTTCCCCCTTGTAGCGCTTTCTTTAACTGCGCCATATATCCGACTGTCCTCTGCGGTATCCCGTTTATCACCAAGAACAAATATTTCTCCGTCAGCAAGAGTGACCGGAAAAGTTATGCCCTCCATAAAAGCCTCTGTTGCTGTATAAATATTGCTCTCCTGCTGGATATTACCATTTACCTTAAATCCATCTTCCGTAATATCCACAGTATCTCCGGCAACCGCAACAACTCTTCTGATCTGCAGCTTTCCGTTATTGTTCAAAACAACAAGATCACCGCAATTAAAATTTTTCTGCATCCGGTAATAGAGGATAAGATCACCTTCCATTACCGAAGGCTTCATTGACATATCATTTACTCTGACAAAACCAAAGATAACAGTGAACATAACTGTGATGATCACAGCGAGAACAAGTATCTTTGCCAGAAGGAAGTATATATCACTTCGAAGACTGCTATTCTTTTTATCCGAAGTCTCAGACATAAAATCTTCTCTTTCTGTCTATTGCCATAAATACACCTGCTGCAGAAATCATAAGAATTATTACAGCTATGATCGGAAGCTTATCTTCCGGAAGAGATATACCAGTAGGCGGTGCATAATATGTCTCATAATAATTCGAGAAAGTAATCTCAGTCACTGTGTCTTCATCATCAAGCGAAATTATATCTGAAACTACACCTCCTGCCCTGTCACCTTTTCCGACCTTTACTTCTGTATATTTATACCTGACCTTATCAGTACCACCGTCAACATTTTCATAATTACCGCTGTCAACAGGTGTTGCAGAGTTCTCTGATATAGCTTCAATGATTCTGTACTTTTTATTGATCTTCAGATCATCCACTGCAAAACTTCCGTCTTCAAATGAATTGTAACTTACCGTACTAATATCTTTCCAGCTGACATCTTTATACTCCTGCAGAATAAATTTGGCATTGTTAAACTCACTCATATCGGGAGCATTGTCTGCAGGTTTTCCGTCAACGAAAAATCTCTTTTTAATCTTCAGATCGGCTGTATGGAAGTTATTATCAATTACAAGCGATACATCAGACTTTCCAACCTCTTCACTTGGCTTTATACCACCCCATTTATTGCCATCCGAATCTATAAATTCATTATCTTTTAATATGTATCTTACCTCTTTGCCGCTCTTATCCTTGACAACATATTCATCGACATACTGGGCAGAACCTGACAGTTCCTTGAATTTATAGTTTTTATCCATTTCAAGATTTTTGAAAATAGCTGTCTGTCCGGGCTTCAGTGTGAATTCTCCCAAATCATTAGTCTTACGGCCATTTTCTGAATCATCATCATAATAGTATTCTGCACCGGCAACAGCTTTCATATTAGCATCAAGAATCTGCATCATGTATGTCTGGCTGTAATCAACCTGTACATCATTCAGACTAACAGCCTTATGCACTGTAACAGCTCCCTTCGGAACAGGGTTAAGGTTAAAGTCAAGTTTAAGGTTTGAAGCACCCCTACCTCTTTCCATATAGAACATCTGAAGAAGATGCTTTTTACCATCTGCGTATTCAAAAGTCTGATTATCGCGGCTTGCTTCCCAGTTTTCAGTTTTTTCCATGTTGGCAGCTTCAAACATCTCTCTAATAGTAGTTCTCTTATATTTATCACTGAGATCCGCTCCCGTTGCAACATCCTGCTGATTTGCAGTAGATACTTTGACTTCACCTGTCTGAAAATTTATAGTACCATTCTGACCATCATGTACACCACCAAGATCAAGTACAAGAACACCATCGATGTAAATAAGAAGGTCATCATCTCCGATAAACTCGTAAGTCATTGCTTTAGTTTCACCAAATGAACTTATCTCACCTTTTGCAGGCTGGAAGAAATATCCATAACCGTAAAAGCCAAAATTGTACTGTTCAGCTTCATTAAAGCGGTAGAGGTTTTCGCCTTTTCTTTTATTATCATCAGAAAGCAGTGTTCCATAATCACCATATAAATTCTTATTTGCACTTGGCTTTTTGATATTCAGTGTGTTATAAGGCATGAAATTGCCTCTTTTAAAATAGAACTTGTTTTCATCAGAAGGAGTTCCCAGCTGATGAAAAACAGTGAACTTACTCAGATCTCCATCATAAACAAGGCTTGCAAAATATTCTGCACTGTTATAATAGAAATTACCATAGCTGTCTTTTATATCTTTAATGAACAGATTATCAACTTTTACAGCCTTTCTTCCCTTGCCATCATCATAAATGTATTTCTTCAGGCTTTCTTTCAAGGGCAGAATTGTCGGGAATTTTTCGTAATCTTCTCCATCACCCTCGGTAGTACGGCTGTAAACACCCTGCATTATACTTCCCGTACCATAATCACCCTCATAATAATCATCAGACCCTTTAATGTTAAACTGACGGCTTCCCCAAGGCTCCATCATGTACATGTTAAAGCCGATTTCCGAGCTGTCAATAGTATCTACTATCGTAAGCTCCTTATCATCTGCCCTGTCATTCGGTCCGGTACTCATTACAGTAACATATTCAGAGAAACTGTCTGTCGCGAATTCTGAAGAATATCCAACCAGCTTTTCCTCATCACTGCCTTCGTTTTCTTTTTCTACATCAACATTACCTTCTGTTTCGTCACCGTTGTCAGCAACAGTAACCAGTTCATTGTTTTCTTTGATATGTATTATTTTAATAGTATCCTGATTAACATTATCAAGAAGCTCTTCTACTTCGTCTGTCTTATTCGTGTTAATTGATACACTTTTAATTGCATCATTCTCAGGCTCAAAAACATTTCCCTCATTATCGATAAGAGAAATATCAAGAGGCGCAATCTTATCAAACTCTATTCCGTTATCGGATAAAGTCTTTACTATATTATTATATTCTTCGGAATCTTCTTTGATCTCAGATGCACTGACAGAGCCAAAATTTTGCAGTTTGTCAGCATAGAAAGACAGGGTCACTGTATAGTTATCCGTAGAAACACTGTCATAAGATACATTTTCATCCTTCTCATTGTCAGAAAATGTGTTTTCAGACGAAGAATAGTCAGGCTGATTTATTACAATAGCCTCTTCTTCTTCAGCAGATGTTGATGCCACATTAGTAGAAAAAAGAACGGTAGCACCAAGCACAACCGCAATCCTTTTCCTCCAAACAGAATTACGTTTCATTTCTCTTCCCTCACAAACAACTTTCCCCGAAAAAAAGAACAAAGAATCCAGCTTTGCTGGATTCTCCGCGCAAGCGCGGGAGCCAAAGGCTCTTCCTATCCGCGCGCGTCGCATCATACG
>CAJOOT010000134.1 GCA_905236215.1 uncultured Eubacterium sp. | reverse complement strand
TATTGTTTACTGCTATTACATCTCCGATAACAAAACCTATTTCAGATATGGCAAGCACAATAGCCGGACTTATCTTTAATATAAACGGAGGATCAAATTCAAGCTTAGCCTCATTGATGTACATATTTCCCCATTTAGAAAATGCTCTTTTTTCCGAACCGGAAAGCTTTATCTTTTGAATACCGGCAATAATCTGATAACTCAGACCATTTTCCTTACTTTCAGCCAACATCTGTTTTTTAGTTATTCTCATTTGAATCAAAACTGTAATAATAGTTACAACAAGGGTAAGAATAACTATTCCCAGGGTACAGGCAACTAAAGATGGTGCATATTTAGTTATCTGTATATAGTATGCAAAGGACATTATGGCTGATAGACCTGCTGAAAGAACTGAATTAACCAGATCCCGACTAAGCCTTGACACACAGATTTCCCTACTGGCAAGTTCACCTGCGCTGTATTTTCTAAAAAAGCTTGTAGGTAAACAATTAACCCTTATAGCAGTGGCCGCATTGACGTTCACTTCAAGTCTTGTACTGATACGGTTGGTAAAAAGTGTCTGTATAGACCGTACCATTATCCTGCTGACCGATGCGGAAATAAGTAAAATTGAAGCCCCTAAAAGCAGACTTCTATCACCTGTTGGAAGAACATCAGAAAAAAGTACACTGTTCATCCATGGTGGTATCATTCCCAAGAGAGTAACTGAAACTACTGCAAGAAGCATACAGCATAAATCAGATAAACGGACTTGCCTTAATATGAATTTTATCAGATCCCAGGTGCTCATTTTCTTCAAAGGAAATGATTCATAAAATGTTATAGCCGTATCATCAAAATCATCTCTATTCTTGCGATTGATTTTATGTATCAGCTTTTTACTGTTTCTATCGAAATAAACATATTTTTTTATTCCCATAGGAAAAAGCGCCACTGATGCTCCATCAGATTTTCTGGTGGTAAGCATCGGACCACTGGCTTCATGATACCAGTTTTTATCAAGCTTAACAGTACGACGCATTATTCCATGAGGTCTCATCATATACTCAAGAATATCGTCCATGTTATCAAGTTCATCAGGAACTTCTTTAGGCTTAAAGCGATAATACTTAAGAATCTGACCTGCAGCATTTAAAGTATTTTCTTTATCGTTTTTCAGGGCATCATCTAATTTCTTTCCATCTACTATCTCAGCCATCTGACGGAAGGATTCACTGAAGTTATCCTGATCTAAAGCTTTACGTGTTCGTATCTGATCATCATATAAACTCAATTCAACCCCTCCTTCCTATTCACTGGTTACAAGATTCTTGTAAAAGCCATCCATATCCATAAGTTCTTCATGCGTACCCTGCTCTATTACTTTTCCATGATCAAAAACAAGAATCTGATCACAATCTCTTATAGTAGATAAACGATGTGCAATTATAATACAGGTTATACCTCTTTCAGAGATAGCATTTACAACATCATATTCTGTACGCGCATCAAGAGCTGAAGTTGCCTCATCCATTATTATGATAGAAGGATCCTGAACAAGCGCTCTTGCGATTTCCATACGTTGACGCTGTCCACCGGAAAAATCCTTTCCACCTTCTGTCAGTTTATAATTATAACCACCGGGTCTGCTTATGATATCCTCATGTATACTCGCATCCTTAGCGGCCATAATAACTTCAAAATCTTCAATGGTGTCATCCCACATTTTTATATTATTGGATATAGTATCTTCAAATAGGGTTATATCCTGTTCAACAACAGCCATTGAACTTGTAAATACATTTCTGTCTATATTAAGCAGAGGCTTTCCATCAAAACAAATCTCTCCACTCCAAGGCTGATAAACACCGGAAATAAGTTTTGTCATAGTTGATTTACCACAACCTGAGTTACCTACAAAAGCAATTTTCTGCCCCGACCTTATATCAAAACTGAAGTTACTGATCAATGGAGCTTCCAGCTCAGAATAACCGAAAGTAACATTTTTAAGAGATATATTACCACTTAACTTTTCATATTCTTCATTCTCTGATTTTTCTACTGAATACTGAGTCAAAAGCAGATCCTCAGGATAATCCATTACATCATCAACTCTCTCCATCTGGGAACGCATTTCCTGAACTGCCTGACTGGAATCTATAAGACTTTGAACCGGTGCCATAAAATTAGAAAGAATACCTTTAAATGCCATGATCATACCGGCAGTAAAAGCACCATTCAAAGTAAGCCATATACCAATAATGAGAATAAAGGAATTAAGAAGACTATCGATAATTGATGGAACTATTCCAAGATATTGATTCAGTCTTTGATGTTTAGCAATCTGAAGAGAAGTTGAAGCCTGATACCCAGCCCATCTTTCAAATGTACCATTTTCAGCTCCACTGGCTTTAATGGTCTCGATCATCTGATTAACGGATGTGGAAACAGCTGCAAGCTTTGCTTTGTCACGCATAAGAACACGTGTGATATTAATTCTTTTGTTTGCTATAACTCTGGAAAGAATGAATTTGACTGCAACAGTAAATAAACTTAAGAGAGCAAGAATCCAGGAATACCTGAACATAAAGATCAGATATATGATCATCATAACAAAATTAATAATAACGGGAGCAAGTGTATCTACAAGCTCTTTTACTATTTCGGAATTGGTAGTTTTTCTAAGCTGAATATCTGCAGCCTGTCTCTGATAATAAAAATCCATAGGAAGGTTAAGAATCTTCCACATATAAGATACATTTCCTGTAATAACCATTTTTCCTTGTATTTTATAGGAATATACATCTTTTATCCAAGTTGCTGCAATCTTGATGATCACAACAAGAAGCATCCCAAAGAAAAATGCAAACATCCATGAACTTTCAAGTCCTGTTAACATGCGGTCAATAAAAACTCTGGTATATCCTGCATATAATATTTCAACCACTGCAAGAATTGCAGTCACAAAAATCATAAGAGTAATAGATGATTTCATACCACTAAGTCTTTGCTTTGAGAATTCAAGCATACTTTTAGGCTTTCCGTCTGCTACAAAATCATCCCCGGGACTAAGCATAATAACAACGCCGGTAAAGCACTCATCAAAAGTCTCAAGACTTACTGAGTAATCTCCCTTTGCCGGATCATTAAGATATACCTTGTTTCCTTTAAAACCATTACATACAACGAAATGTCTGAAATCCCAATGAATTATGCAGGGAAACTGACCATGCTCGCGCAGAGTTTCAACTTCACAGGTGTAACCCTTTGCTTTGAGTCCGTATTTGCGGGCAGCTCTTGCAATATTGCCGGCACGACTTCCGTCACGGGATACGCCGCATTCATGACGTACCTGTTCCAATGGAACCCATTTATTATAATATGCAAGTACCATGCATAGAGAAGCCGCACCACATTCCAGAGCTTCCATCTGCATAATTACAGGTACTTTAGCTCTGCCGTTTTTTATCGGCTGTTTCATCAAATCAACTTTACTCATCTGATAGTTTCCCCTTAACCAACAACAAATGTAATTGGACGAACATTTTCTGTTGATCCGTCTGCATTATGAATCTCTACTTTTCCAAAAATACCCCAAATAATAAATCCAATTAGGATTATTACAATAGTGGCAATTACAAACCATAAAGAAGGGGATGTAACATGAATATAATCCTTTAATTCCTCCGGAGAATTAATCCTTTCAAGACTTTTTTCTCTAAAGATTTCATCTTTGTTCTCTTCCATAATTAGCATTCCTTTCCTAAAATGTAATTGTTATCAATCAAATCCGCCAATAGCCCTATCAAGCTCTTCATCTGTCAGAGGTTTCATGCCTGCCTGAACAAATTCATCATTTTCAGACATGATACTTTTCTCTTTTTTACTTATCTCTTTATTGCTATTTT
>CAJOOT010000133.1 GCA_905236215.1 uncultured Eubacterium sp. | reverse complement strand
GCCTTTGTTTACAACAAGACTTGTAAGATACTGAAGTGCATCAAGAGTCTGACCTCGCTTTCCGATGAGAATACCCATAGCATCACCAACAAGCTCTATATCCATGGTATTTTCAATTTCATCTTCGGTAATCTTGACATCTGCACTTACCCCCATGCAGGAAAGAACATCATTCAAAAATTTTTTTGCATCACTCTCGGATTTTTCTTCTTTTACACGGGCACGGATAACAGCTTCTTTACTCCCCATTCCAAGGAATCCGCTGCTTCCCTGCTCGATCACTTCATACTCAATCTTGTCACTGGTAGTTCCAAAACAAACCTGAGCTTCTGTGATTGCTTCATCTACAGTTTTTCCGGAAAATTCTTTGAATTCCATCGTTTCTACCTCTCTTATCAGTCTTTGATTCCTTCATTAAATTTTCTGACTATATCCGCTTTGGCAGCCAGAGAACCGGGTTGCGCATCCTTTTTGATATCTGCTGCTTTTGTAAGAAGCTCTTCTCTTTCTTTTTCCGAAATACTTGAAGTACGAAGAGATCTTGTATTGGTACGCGCAGCCGCATTTATCTTTTCCTGAGTAATACCACGCTTAGCCTTTTTCTTTGCGGCTTTTTCACGGTTTGCTTCTATAATATCATCAAGACTTATTTTGTCAAAATGCTTATTAAGGAAATACTGATATACTGTACGAACCAAAGCACCGGAAATCCAGTAAATACCCAAACCGAAAGGAAGAGTAAAGCAGAAGAATACCGAAATAAGGGGCATGGTATACATCATGATCTTCATGGAATTACCCATTCCCTCGCCAGCCCCGGTCTGAGGTGTCATCTTAACATTAATAAGCTGGGTAAGACCTGCAAGAACCGGTACAAGTACTGCCAGAATAATAAGTCCTATGGATCCGTTAGCATGTGTAATAGTATATTGAGGTGAATTTGATATATTCATCCACAGGAAATTATTAATCTCGGAAAAACTATTGTGAACCTGCTCTATCGGAGCAGTATTAAAAGCAGAAGCCAGTGTATCCCAGTTTTCCGGAGTACATTTGTTAAGGACATCTACTATTCTGTTCTGAATTTCAGTATTATCGGTAAGTCCCGAAATATTTGGAGTACTTACTCCTATATTGCTGAGATTGATACCAAAATCAGCTATAGTCTTATCAAATAATGCCTTATAATCGGTAGAGCTTTTCATAATACCCTCTACCGCCGGCATTAATGTTTGCTTAACCTGATCTACATATGCCGGAATATTATAGATAACCCTGTACAGAGGGAACAATACCAAAATAGAAAGGAAGGACTGAATACAACTACCAGTCGGAGAAATCCCGTACTTATCATAAATTTCTCTTTGTTCTTCCAGCATGGCCTGCTGAGATTGCTGATCTTTTCTGCCTTGGTATTTCTGACGGAGCGCATTAAGCTCCGGTGTCATTTTTCGGGAAATACGGGAAAACTTCTGCTGCTTATATGTGAGCGGAAGCATAAGAGTATAAATGATGATAGTCAGTAAAACAATACTGATACCGATATTATTGATTGTTATATAACTCAGGCCGCTGTAAATGATGTTCATTATAAAGCCAAGACCCAGAGCTATCCATCCGAATATTTTAAGACTGCTTTCGTATGCTGTTAATGAAGCAATTTTACCCATCAGATTATCTCCAAATTCTCTTTAAATGATAAACGTGTTACTTAAGGCACGGGATCATATCCGCCATGAGAGAACGGATTACATCTCAGTATTCTCCATACCGACAAAATGCCACCGTAGATAACTCCGTGCTTTTCAAACGCTTCTACGGCATACGCGGAACATGTAGGATAATAAGGACAGCAGGTTTTTTTGAGAGGGGAAAGATATTTTTGATATCCCCTGATTCCCTTGATAAATACTTTTCTCATTTAAATCACCAAATCAGATAATGCCCTGCCTTTTCATCAGTTTTATGACAGATTTCCGGATATCATAAAAATCACAATCCTTTGCTCTGTCCTTAGCTACAAATACAATATCATAGCCTATACTGACGGAAAGCTCATTCAACCTGTAATTTTCCAAAACCAGTCTCTTAATCCTGTGTCTTACAACACTGTTACCTACTTTCTTACTCACGGAAACTCCGATCCTGTTAAAATCCGATCCATTTCTTCTAATGAAAGAAGTAAAAAAAGAATCTCCTTTAACCTGGCCTTTTTTGTATGTACGTAAGAAATCTTCGTTTTTTTTTAGACTATGAGTCTGTTTCATATAATTGAATGATTACCTTAATATCGGTTTAAGGAAGAAAAAGACCACCAAACGATGGTCTCTTTTCTATACTGTAAGCTGCTTTCTTCCTTTAAGACGTCTTGCGGCTAAAACCTTTCTTCCGCCTGCTGTACTCATTCTCTTTCGAAAACCGTGTACTCTGGCTCTCTGCAGCTTCTTGGGCTGATATGTCATCTTGCTCACGGTACACACCTCCTTTTCGTTACTCTTTATCTGCCTTGTCAATTATGGCAGACTACAAAACATCAAGTCCCATTATATGTAAACATATCCTCTAAGTCAAGAAAAAAACGCATATTAAAGCGGAATTTTATTTGTGTTAGATTACATAACTTATCCTCATTTTGTGGATAACTTGTGGATAACTTTTTAAAATTACTCTTATTTACCATTATTTCATTATATTTTTCCACATTCTTATACTTTTGATAAGTTTTTTTTATCCTGCTGTAAATCCCTTTCAGTTGAAATAAAATTCAAAATGGAGTATATTATATAAGGTAAATTTTGCGCTATTTGGGAGATTTTATGGATAACATTCAACAGCTTACGGACATTTGGGAGGATATACTTAATTTTGTCCGAAAAGAATTTAATCTTACGGATACCTCTTTTAATACGTGGCTGAAACCGCTCAAACCTTATTCTTTGGAATCCAATACAGTCTTTATTAAAGTTCCCAAAGAAAACGAACCGGTTCTAAATTTCATTACCACAAAATATACCGAACCCCTACAGGTTGCCATCAAAACACATCTTGGAAATCTCTATGGTATTTCTTTTATCGTTAATGATGATAAACCTGCTTCTTTTTCGGATGAAAAAAATACATTATCATCATCTGATAATAAATACAAAGACCTGAGTCTTAATTCAAATTATACCTTCGATACATTTGTCGTAGGTAATAACAACAGATTTGCACATTCTGCCGCACTTGCAGTGGCAGAAGCTCCGGGTGAAGTTTATAATCCCCTATTATTATATGGTGGAGTAGGCCTCGGAAAAACTCACCTGATGCAGTCCATAGCTCATTATATTAAGATGAATAATCCTTCGGCCATCGTGCGTTTTGTTTCTTCTGAAGTATTTACAAATGAACTTATAGATTCCATCAGAAATAATAAAAATCAGGATGCTATCAACAAATTCCGTGAAAAATACAGAAATGTAGATGCACTGCTTATTGATGATATACAGTTTATCATAGGAAAAGATGCTACTCAGGAAGAGTTTTTCCATACCTTTAATGAACTTCATACTGCAAAAAAACAGATAGTAATATCTTCTGATCGACCGCCAAAAGATATCAAGCTTCTTGAAGATCGTATCCGTACAAGACTTGACTGGGGTCTTCTTGCTGATATAGGTGCACCCGATTATGAGACAAGAATGGCTATCCTTAAGAAAAAAGAAGAACTGGATAATTTTCATCTGAGTGAAGAAATACTTGACTATATTGCTACTAACATTACTTCCAATATCAGAGAATTAGAAGGATCTCTAAACAGACTGCAGGCATACTCCAGATTGGAGCATTGTGATATTACATTAGATATAGCTACAAGGGAACTTCAAAATATTATTTTCCCTTCAGAAAAGAAAAGTATTACTCCGGAAATAATACTTGCCGCTGTTTGTGATCACTTCAATGTTTCAAAAGAAGATATATTATCTTCAAAAAGACCCAGAGAAATAGCCAGACCTCGTCAGATTGCCATGTATCTTTGCCAATATATGACAAACTCATCACAACAGGCTATTGCATCCTTTATGAATAAAGATCATTCAACTGTTCATCATGGGATAAATCTCATAACTAAGTCTATTGAAACGGATGATAGTCTAAAAAAACAAATTGAAATACTAAAGAAAAAAATAAATCCTTCATAAGTATCCACGGATGATTGGATATTTTAAAACTTACAAAACAAAAAAACACATGTATTCAACATTTAATTATTATAAATACAACCGTCATTAGTGGTTACAACAGACTTATTAACATATCAACGCTGTATAATAATACTATTACTGAATATTAAGATAGATATATTGATGAAGACTTTCATCTATTACTTTCATTAACAGAAAGGGGAAAAAAATGAAAATCATATGCCCACAGGAAGATTTTGCAGCCGCTATTAATATAGTGAGCAAAGCAGTAGCAACAAAGACAACAGTTACAATAATGGAATGCATTCTCATTACCGCATATGGAGATGAGATAAAACTTACAGCAAACAATAATGAAATAGGAATAGACACCATCCTTAACGGAAAAATAGAAGAAGAAGGAATGATAGCCTTTGATGCCAAGTTCTTTGCAGATATCATAAGATCACTTCCAAACAGTGATGTTGAACTTACAACAAATGAAAAATATGCAGGAACTATATTATGTCAACCTTCAGACACAGAAAGGATTGAACTTGGAATTCCCGGAAGACCGGGAGATGATTTTCCATATCTTCCTGAAATAAACCAAAAAGGTGCCATAGAGATATCACAGATGTCTCTAAGAGATATAATAAGACAGACAGCATTTGCATCATCCGAAAGTGATTCAAATATCATCATGAGTGGTGAACACTTCAAGATAGAAGGAAATAAATTACAGGTGACTGCAGTGGATGGTCACAGATTTGCCGTAAGAAAAATAATACTCAATGATAATTATGATAATGTGGAAGCTATCATTCCGGCAAAGACATTAAATGAACTAAACAAAATTCTTAAAGATGATGCAAATGAGATAGTCCAGATGTTTTTTAGTGATAAATATCTCATGTTTATGTTTGATACAACTGTGGTGGTAACCAGACTTATTGAGGGAGAATTCGTCAATATTGAAAGAATGATGATGAATGATTATCAGACAAAGTTTGTGGTACCCAAAAAAATACTTTCAGAAACATTAAAAAGAGCCAGTCTTATATCCAGAGAAGGTGATAAAAAGCCTATAGTTATGGATATTACTGATAATAAGATATACATAGGTATTAAGGGAATAAATGCAAATCAAAATGAAGAGATAGCAATAGAAAAAGAAGGAAAGAATCTAAAGATAGGATTTAATCCGGTATTCTTGCTTGATGTTCTCAATGTTATAGATGAAGAAGAAGTGACAATATACATGGAAAGCGCCAAATATCCCTGTTATATAAAAGATGAGCAGGATACCTACAATTATATGGTATTGCCGGTCAATATATAAAAATATGAAAATTATAAAGATAAGAGACGAATATATTAAATTAGGACAGGCTTTAAAGCTGGCGGATTTGGTTGGATCCGGAGCAGAAGCAAAAATCATCATAGAAGAAGGAAATATAAAAATAAACGGTGAAGTATGTAAACAAAGAGGAAAAAAGCTTCATCCCGGTGATATCTTTGAAAATGATGAAATACAGGTAAAAGTGGAATCATATGATAATTAAGGCTTTAGAGCTTAATAATTACAGAAATTATAATTATTTAAATATAGAATTCGATTCCAAAACCAATATATTTTATGGGAAAAACGGTCAGGGAAAAACAAATATACTCGAGAGTGTATATTTATGCGGTACTACCAGATCACACAGGACGTCAAAAGATAAAGAACTCATCCTTTTCGGACAGGAAGAATCACATGTAAAGAGTATTATCCAAAAAAACGAAAGGGATATTAATATAGAGTTTCATCTCAAAAAAAATAAGTCAAAGGGTATAGCAGTAGATAGAGTTCCTATAAAAAAGGCAAGTGATCTTTTTGGACTCATGAATGTTATATTTTTTTCTCCGGAAGATTTGTCTATCATAAAAAACGGACCTAATATGAGGCGGCGCTTTATGAATTCCGAGCTTTGTCAAACAGATAAGATATATCTGTATTATCTTGGGATGTATAAAAAATCCCTAGAACAAAGAAATACATTGCTCAAGGAATGTTATGGAAAAAGTGAGATGGAAGATCTTCTCGATGTATGGGATGATGAAATAGTACAATATGGAAAAAAAATAATAGAGATAAGGGAAGAATTTGTAAAAAAACTTCAAAAGACGGCCAGAGAGATACATTTGAGTATTACCGGCGGTAAAGAAGATTTAAATGTTATTTATGAAAAAAATATCGAGATAGATGAATATGCCGAAGCCTTGAAAAAATCCAGATCAAGAGATATAAGATTTGGGCAGACTCATGTTGGTCCTCATAGAGATGATCTGTGTTTTGTGACAGGAGACATAGATATGAGGAAATTCGGTTCCCAAGGTCAGCAGAGAACCTGTGCTTTATCAATTAAACTATCGGAGATAGAAATGGTAAAGGATGTGACAGGGGAAGTACCAATACTTTTGTTGGATGATGTGTTGTCGGAATTGGACACGGACAGACAAGAGTATCTTTTAAAACATATTCATGATATACAGACTATCATGACCTGTACAGGAATGGATGATTTCATAAAAAACAGGTTGGAAATAGATAAAATATACAAGGTTGAAAACGGAGCTGTTAAAGAAGAAAACAGCTTTTAGGGAAAATGCAACGATTAGGAGGCATTAAACAAGCTATGGCTGATAATAAAAAAAATGCAACCGAATATGGCGGAGATCAGATACAGATACTTGAAGGCCTTGAAGCTGTAAGAAAACGTCCGGGTATGTACATAGGAAGCACCTCATCCAGGGGATTGCATCATCTTGTATACGAGATTGTAGATAATGCTGTGGATGAAGCACTTGCCGGGTACTGTGATACTATTTGGGTAGATATAAATCCTGATAATTCAATTACAGTAACGGATAATGGACGTGGTATTCCGGTTGACATAAATCATAAAGCCGGAAAATCTGCTCTTGAAGTAGTATTTACAGTACTTCATGCCGGAGGTAAATTTGGTGGCGGAGGATACAAAGTATCCGGTGGTCTTCATGGCGTGGGTGCATCTGTTGTAAATGCTCTTTCAGAATCACTTGAAGTATGGGTTCACAGAGATGCAAAGGAATATCATCAAAAATATTCAAAAGGAAAAACACTTTGTGAGGTTGAAGAGCTTGGTGCTACCGAAAAAGAAGATATGACCGGAACGAAGATTACATTTCTCCCTGATAAAGAAATCTTTGAAGATACGGTGTTTGAGTTTGAAACACTTCAGACAAGATTCAGAGAAATGGCTTTCCTTACCAAAGGTCTTAAAATATCGGTAAGGGATCTTAGAAAGGATCCTGTAGAAGAAGCGGTTTATCATTATGAAGGAGGTATAAAAGAATTTGTATCCTTTATAAATGTAAGTAAGCAACCGCTTTACAATGATATTTTCTATTGTGAAGGTATAAAAGATGGCGTAAAAGTAGAAATAGCCATGCAGCATAATGATTCCTATACCGAATCAACCTATAGCTTTGTAAATAACATTACCACTCCCGAAGGTGGTACACATCTTGAAGGATTCAGGCGTGCACTTACCAAAACATTTAACGAGTATGCCCGTGAATTCAAGCTTTTAAAAGAAAGTGAAGATAATCTTTCGGGTGAGGATATAAGAGAAGGTCTCACGGCCATCATTAGTGTCAAGATTGGAAATCCTCAGTTTGAAGGACAGACAAAGCAAAAACTGGGAAACAGCGAAGCGAGAAATGCAGTAGAATCTGTATTAAGTGAAAATCTGAAGATTTATCTTGAACAGAATCCTGCTACAGCAAAGGTAATCCTGGAAAAATCTATTTTGGCACAAAGAGCCAGGGATGCAGCCAGAAAGGCGAGAGATCTTACTCGTAGGAAGTCTGCACTTGATGGACTTTCACTTCCGGGAAAGCTTGCGGATTGCTCTGATAATAATCCGAAAAACTGTGAGATATATCTCGTCGAGGGAGATTCTGCAGGCGGTTCCGCAAAAACGGCCCGAAGCAGAGATACTCAGGCAATATTGCCGCTTCGAGGAAAAATCCTCAACGTGGAAAAGGCCCGACTTGACAGAATATATGCCAATGAAGAAATAAAATCAATGATTACAGCTTTCGGCACAGGTATTCATGATGATTTTGATATCACCAAGCTTCGTTACGACAAAATTATAATTATGACCGATGCCGATGTGGATGGTGCACACATATCCACACTGCTCTTGACATTCCTTTACAGATTTATGCCGGAGCTTATAAAACAGGGTCATGTGTATCTTGCAACACCTCCGCTTTATAAGCTCGAAAAGAATAAAAAAATCTGGTATGCATATTCTGATGATGAGCTGAACAGAATTCTTGTAGAGGTGGGTCGTGATCAGAATAATAAGATACAGCGATACAAAGGTCTTGGAGAAATGGATGCAGAGCAGCTTTGGGAAACTACAATGGATCCGGAAAGAAGAATACTAAAAAGAGTAGTTTATAACGAAGAGACAGCAGCCACAATAGACAAGACGTTTACTACACTTATGGGAGATCAGGTAGAGCCCAGACGTGAGTTTATAGAAGAAAACGCAAAATATGTGACGAACCTGGATGTATAATGCATTAAGCATTAATCATTACCAAGAGGTAATATAATGAACACAGATGACAACAATATAACAGAAAATCAGTTAACAGACGATATCAGGGAATCCGATCTCCAAAAGACTATGGAGAGTTTTTATATCGATTATGCAATGAGCGTTATTATTGCCCGCGCGTTGCCCGATGTCAGGGACGGTCTGAAACCGGTTCAGAGACGTATTCTTTATTCTATGATAGAACTGAATAACGGTCCCGATAAGGCACACAGAAAATGTGCACGTATCGTCGGTGATACGATGGGTAAATATCATCCCCATGGAGACAGCTCCATTTACGGAGCTCTTGTCAATATGGCTCAGGATTGGTCTACTCGTTATCCCTTAGTGGACGGACATGGAAACTTTGGTTCTGTGGATGGTGACGGTGCAGCAGCTATGCGATATACGGAAGCAAGACTCACCAAAATATCCATGGAACTTCTTCGTGATATCAAAAAGGATACCGTAGATTTTGT
>CAJOOT010000132.1 GCA_905236215.1 uncultured Eubacterium sp. | reverse complement strand
GTAAGAGACAAACTTTCAAGTGACAGGGAAGAGATACGAAAGGAACTGAAAATCCTCGAGAAGGATATTTCCCTCCAAAAGAAAAAAACGGAAGCGGAAACAAAAAGCAGTCTGTTTGAAAAGGTATCTCATGAGGTATCCTGGGCATATAAAAGGATCGAAGAAATAGTTAAAAAGCGTGATCAGTCGCAGATGAAGCGTTTGTGTATGCTCGGATCATACGTAAAACGCAGGACCAATATCGTGATACTGAACGAGTCTCAGGAAAAGCTTTCAATATCCGAACTTTATTATTGCTTAAGGGAGACTACGGACTACATTCGACTGAATGGTACTGCATGTACGGTTATTTACAGAGAAGATACATACGGACAAAGAGCGGATATACTATATCCGGTCGCTTGGATAAAAGAGGCATATGATAAATTTGCCTATATTGCCGACACGGATCCGGAGGCGTTAGACGCAATGCTGGTCAGTCTTATTCCTGAAAAAACAGGATTTAAGATAAAGCTTCAGCTTCAGTACAAAGGCGAACCTCCGAAAAAAAGGGATTCTGAGGAAATAGATTCGGGATCCGCACGGATTACCAGTGATATAGAAGATGGCGTACTGTACTATACGATGAGTTTCGGGGCAGGTTGATATTATGAGAGAAAAAAGATTTTTTTTCAAAAAGCTCATATTCGGCTCCGGAGACGGACTCATCAGGGAAGGTTTAGACTCCCTTCCGTCGGGTATAGTTTTCTATAACAGAAAAGGAACTGTTATCCTTGCCAATGACAAAATGACCGAGTTGTGTTATGAACTCTTCGAAAAGCCGTTGCAAAATGGAAATGTCTTTTGGGACAGATTAAAATCCGGTAAGTATTCGCCGGGTATTCGTAAGCTTCGCATGTCGGAGAACGAAAACGGCACATTTGTGACTATCAGATTTATGGACGGCAGGGAGTGGCAATTTGTAAACAGAAAGATTGAAACGGAAGAGATATCCTGTACGGAGATTATGGCAGATGACGTAACACGCGTCAATCGTATGAACGATGAATTAAGCCGTGAAAATGAGAGACTTCTCCGAATGAATGAGCGCACCAGGGCGTACAGCTTAAATGTAAGGGAATATGCCAGAACAGAGGAACTTCTTTCACAGAAGATGAGGGCACATGATGAGCTGGGAAGACTTCTTTTGGAGACAAAAAATCTGATGCAAAAAGATGAACCAATCACGGATGAAATATGGAATAAGTGGAACATCAGTGCAGAAGAAATGATTAGGGGAAAAGATGAAAGTGGAAGAGATCTTCTAAGACTGCTGAAGGAGATGGCGGATTCCGTGGGGGCAGAAATTATAACCGAAGGGGATATGCCCGAATCCGGTGCAGCAGCCAGGATATTTTTCAATGCAGGATGTGAATGCATGACCAATATGATTAAACATGCACACGCCAGGACACTTTTCGTAAGATTTGAAGAAAGAGACGGCTATTATACGGCCCGGTATGAAAATGACGGAGAACCTCCCACGCAGACGGTGACAGAAGGCGGCGGATTATCCATGACCAGAAAAAAGGTGGAAGAAGCCGGAGGTCTGATGGAGGTCAGATCCACCCCTGTATTTACTTTGGTGTTATCCATTCCTGCATAATGCGTATGTGATTGAATGTGGTTTACATAATGAGGATAATATGAGCGATATTCAGAATGTACTGATAGTAGAAGACGATCCCATAGCCAGAAAGTTGTTTGAAATGTATATATCCGAAGAGGAGACATTTTGTCTTTCGGGATCTGTGGAAAGTGCAGCCATGGCTTATGGTTATTGTACGGCTAACAAAACGGATCTCATTTTGATGGATATATGTACGGCGGGGCATTCCAGTGGGCTTGCAGAGGCGGTACGTATCAAAGAAAGTTTTCCCGAGATCAGGATAGTTTTGGTAACCAGTCAGCCGGAGGTTGGATTTATAGAACGAGCGAAAGAGGGCAATATTGACAGCTTCTGGTACAAGATTACCGACGAAAACGAATTGAAAGATGTTTTGATCCGCACATCTAAAGGAGAGCGTATTTATCCTACCAAGCGTCCACACGTAAAAATTGGGGAGATAACGGACGAGAATTTCAGCGAACAGGAGCTGGCAATATTAAGGGAACTTACCAGCGGCGATACTAACAAACAGATAGCCGAAAGGCTGCACCTTTCTCCGCGAACCATCGAAAATAATATTCAGAGAATGCTGGAAAAAACCGGCTTTGGCAGCAGGACATCGCTGGCGTGTGCAGCAGTAGAGAGTGGTATAGTTATAAGAGATGTTTAACTCAGTCATATAGAGTAAAATTACTCTTTGATATGAGATTAAGTTCCGCTATCATCGGATTATGAAATCGGACCAATTGTCATAATCTAAAAGGCGGAATATATGGATAAGGTTTTAATACATACACAGAATGTACTTCTATCGGGAGCGTTGATCAGGTATTTTAGAGAAAGAGGTGTGCTTGAACCTTTGAGGGTACTCGAGAGACTTCGGATTGAAGATATCAAGGCCCAGGAACCGAAGATAATACTTCTGGAAGTGACCAGATTAAGTGGGTTCACATTTGATGAAAGAGTGAATCTTACGGAGCATATCAGACAGTACTCAAATGATATCAAAATAACTTATATGTGCGATGAATACGGAGACAGAGATATTCCTGAAAAGGTAATAAATGCAAAGAAACAGGGTATCATAGACAATTTTTTCTATGAGTCGGTATCAGGAGAATATATAGCAGCATCTGTTGAGGCCATGATCTGAAAAAGAGATCGACAGACATGTGTTGGTTTACATAATATAAGGAGGAACAGAATGGGATTAATTAAAGCATTGGCAAGTGCCACGGGATCCGTATTGGCGGATCAGTGGAAAGAGTATTTTTAT
>CAJOOT010000131.1 GCA_905236215.1 uncultured Eubacterium sp. | reverse complement strand
TTTCAAATCCTCCTCATTTACTTTTATTACAGTATTTTTGTTTTCATATGTACCTGATATATCGAGACACCAAATAGTATTGCCGTTTTCATCCTCTGATTTTTTTATGAAACCCTGACAATCATAGAAGTTCTTTACCATGCCATTTTTTGCAGTTGGATAGTAATATCCATTTATTTGCCTGACTCCCCTGAGCTTACATAATCTGACAAGCTCATCCATCATGGCGTACTCCATATCACGCTTTAGCACCCTGCAGCTCATGAGCCAAAGAATAATATCACAGACATCATCTCTACAATGACCAACAACGACAGTAACCACCCCATTATCCCCAAAACAATCGGAAAGCTTACCATAAAGTGTAATATAATCGCTATTCAAAGCCATGCTTTCAATTTCTTCAACCGTACATCGTTTGGTTGTAAGATTGAACTGGTTGGATTTATTAGTTAGCTGTGCTATTCGCGACATATATATAGGTTCAAATGTCCTTATATCAGCTTTCATGGTCAAGGAAAGCAAATAATCCCGATAATCAGTAAAGGTTTGCTGTCGTTTGATACGCGCAGCATTTTCCTTGTACATTTTATTACGCTTTAGGTCGTCTACAGAAAGCTTTACAACTTCAAAATAACCTCCATGATCAATCGCACTAATAAAGTGTTCAACCTCAGTCATAGCAGGAATAGCCACTCCCGGTACTTGCTGACGGACAATTTCACGTTCTGCCGGATTATCATCTACAAAAACAAAGGATTCAGGTAATAGCGAGAGTTCCTCAGCCATCTGCATAAGATTCGAGCTTTTAGGCTCCCAATTTGCCTTAATCGAGATAAAATCGTCTTTTTTAAGTATCATTTGAGGGTGGTCAAGTCCTGAATAAGCATTTTCCTTATCATTTTTTGAAATGATATTTAAAAGAACACCTGTTTTTGATAGTGATTTTAGATATTGCTGAAACTCAGTAAATGCCTGTCCCATTGAAGTTTCCTGACCTATCTCCAGCTTTTCAACACCATCATCTCCGACTACTCCGCCCCAAAGAGTATTGTCAAGATCCAAGGCAATCGCCTTTTTGTTTTTCCCAAAAATAGCCTTTATAATATTTGCTACTTGAAAAGAAAGAAACGGTATGGCTTCAGTAGAAAGTGCATATTTATACATATGCCAATAAAAAGGGTCAGACCACTTTTCCAATCCAAAGCTTGCAGATTGGTAATTGATATCGTTGATCAGAAACCAATCATGTGTCTGTGCAAACTTATAAAACGCATCATTTAGCCGATTGATATAATTTATACGACCGTGAATATCTGCTGCATCTTGATTTCCAAATATTCTATAATAAGGATATTCAAAATTATTCTGAATAACAGTACAATGATAAACATCATAAAGCCGCTCCCACATGGCTGTAAAATGATTCATCTGCTGTTCAAACAGCTTTATAATATCATCAACTTTATCAACCACTTCTGGGTAATCAATAATATTTCGATTCGACGTATGAATATAGATCACGTCCGGTTTTAGTTCTTCAAGTTCTTTGTTCTCAAACATGGCATCCTGCCAATATTGAGCATACTCTGATTCATAAAAAACAGGTCGTATGCCATAGTTTAACAGAAAAAGCTCAAGCATTTCACGGATGTCTGTTGTAGTTGAACCGCCAAGAATAGCGATATGCTTTTCGATCAATCCTTTCTGCTCTGATAATTCTCTTTTTAATGCCTTTCTTTTGCGACTAATACTTTTGTCGGGAGGGTATTCAAGTTCCGGTCTCATTATTCCTGCTCCTGTGAAATATAAGAATATTTATTGGTGCCTTTTACATAATAAGCTCCAAACACTTGTTTATTTCTTTTGATCCTATAAGGAACCACTATGTAATTATATTTAACGTTTTTTTCAATATTTCTGTCTTCAAACTCAAAAGTATCTGAATCAGTTTCTTTTATCAAGACATATTTGCCCTTTGCAATTTTTCTATAAATTCTGTACCCGGATGCATTTCTACTTTTACCCCATGATAAAACGAAAGAATCCATTTGTTCGGAAATTTCTACCTTGCCTGGGGAAGTGACCGAATAATCTCTGCTTGAAAAAGACAACATTTCTTCAGGGATGCCTTGCGATGCATACTGAGTTTTATATTTGTCATAAGCTATATCCCAACTTTGATATTCCTTATTATTACGCTTATCCTCAAAACCATATTTTTCTACAAGGTACTTTGCAATATACTCTGTCACCTTAATTGAGCCATGAATATTAGTGTGCGGCATATTATAATAGTCTGTATTTAAGTCCAGCTTCATATCATCCAGATGATGATAAAGGTTTATCGTATCATATCCGCGTTTCCTTGCAAGAGAAAGAGCCGCATTAAAACATGATATATCAACCCTGTCAACCAATTGAGGAGTAGCAATAAAGATAGCATTGATACGATTTATTTCCAGATAATCCATCAACCTGTTCATGCAATTTATTGTATCATCTGGAAGCTGTGCTTTATCATCTGTGGGATAATACTTGTTTGACTCATCCTTACTTCTATGCAAAAAACCTTTTCTAACATTCGCCCCCTTTACTCCATAATAAATGTGATGAAAATCTCGTTTCTTGAGATACTTCCATCTGTCATGATATCGAATAAGCGGGATGTAGAATTCCAGTTTTTCAAAGCCTTTATAATCTCCAATGCTGCACATTTTTTCTGTCACTGAAATTCTATTTTTAGATAAGCGCATATTATCCGTCAGAAAATGGATTATACTTTGGTCAATTTTGCTATTGATGCCATTAACAGCTATTATATAAAGTGCATCAGGTTGGCTTTTTCGAGCCTCCCTGATCATATATTCAGTTTCAGGCATTCTTTGTGACTGACAAGTGTAATTCCAAACAGTTATGCCCTTTTCATGCCATGCAAGAACTCCTTGAAAAAATGTAAAGACATTACTTCCACCAATGAATACTGCATCTATTGAGTTAGCCGGTTCATCTTCATATTCCTCCATCCATATTGAAGTTCTACCTGGATCTGGTGCAACTAACACGTATGATGATGCATACAAACCAGCTACGAGTATCATAAAAAATAACGTATATTTGATGACTTTTTTTGCTATCATTCTTAAACTCTATCTGACCCGTAGTTTAGAAAAACCATTGATCGCTTTTTTATTCTTCCCTATTTAAAATCCGAAAAACAACTGTATATCTTAACAAAACGCATTTATCAAAAATACTTTTCACTATAATGTCTCCATCTTTATTTACCTATCAAAAAGTGTAC
>CAJOOT010000130.1 GCA_905236215.1 uncultured Eubacterium sp. | reverse complement strand
TGAAAGTGTATTTTGAGTGCGTGGGAAAGAATGAGACGGTTTCCCTGGGGATAAAAGCTGTCGGCGCATCTGGCAGGATTATTACGGTCGGAAACCCGTTTACGGACATGTCATTTGCCAGGGATGTTTACTGGAAGATACTGAGGAACGAGCTGACAGTGATGGGGACATGGAACTCGTCTTTCCGGCATGAGGAGGATGATGACTGGCATTTTGTGATGGAACGGTTCGCCGCAAGGAGGATCAGGCCGGAAGCGGTGATTTCCCATAGACTGGGGTTGGAGGATTTAGAAGATGGGCTGCGGATGATGAGGGATAAGAGTGAAGGGTATGGGAAGGTGATGGTTGTGGATACCGCATTTGGAAAGAAGGATGGTATAGAATCATTATGGCAACATCAAATATAAACCTTCAGTCGTTTGTGAAACCATCAAGTGAGCTTTTGGGATCGTTCTTACGCAATGGCAGCCAGAAATATTCCAGATTCTATTTTGGCAGCGGAGCTGTCGTGATGAAGGATCGGTGCATTCCGATGGAGGCGGTATCGTCAGTCGTTGTCATTGAACCGCCGCAATCACCTCTTGCAGCGGCAATTGTACTTCTCGTATTTGGGGGAATTCTGTATTTGGGAGCGGGCACAGGGAGCTATTACGGGCATCCTGTCATGGCATTGTTTGGAGGAATGTTTTTCCTGTTCGGGATGGTGCTGCTTATATCTGCAATACTAATTCTGATCGGGAGAAGCTATTCCATACGCATGAACCTCAATAACGGGCAATGGATTCAGTTATCCACGAAGGATGCGTTATTTCCTCAAAAGGTACTGTTCGCCTTCTGCGAATGCGTGGAAAACAGGAATGCATGTTTTGTAGCTGATTTTTCAAAATTGGAGATCAGGCGCGAAACGAAGAAAGAAGTGGCGACGATGTTTCAGGAGATCAACCAATATTATGGAGAAAACAATGTCACGAATATCAGCGGCAATGCTGGCAATATTGTGTTAGGCGACAATAATGGCATCATACAGCAGACGGTAAACGGACTGACGCATGAAGAGTGGGGCAGGCTGCTGAGGTTCTTTGAAGAGCAGTCGAGGATCACGGCTGAAACCAATGAACAAATGGCCGGGATATACAAAGACCTGATCGAGATGGCTAAGAAACATGATGGGAAAGGGATCGTCCATTACCTGTCGTCCATAGGAAAAACTGCCGCGAAGACAGTCATTGATACGATGGCTGTATCCGGAGTGCAGCAGCTGTTGGTTGCGCTTTATCATTTTGTTAAGGGTGGGTGATCCGATACAATATTTGTTAAAGATTTGGAATCAGCAGTCAGACAACAAATTTGTCCTGGTTAATATGTTATTTTTTAGTATGCAACAGCATGGAGGAGGCCAGTTATGACAAGTTTTATTTCATCACTTATAGGCGGTATAGTGGCAGGCGTTATTTCTGCGGGATTGTTTCATGTGATCCTAAAGCATTCTGTTCCGGATATAAAGATATCTGAAAATATTGAGAAACGGACGGACAGTAATGGCAAGATCACTTATCACATAAAGGTCGTAAATTTGAAAAAAAGATTTGTAGTAAATGTAAAGCCTTATCTGTATTTAGAGCATGAAGAGGGAAGCGTTGATGGGAAAAAATTAAGGAGCAAGATATTAACAATTTATGATAAAACAGTTCCATTCTTATATCCGCTCGATGAGAAGGATGATTATAAAAAATATGCTACAAGAGTAGAGCTGACGGAGGATTTGGAAAAAGAATGGCATAATGATAACAAATATCACCTTGTTGTTCAATTATATGGTGAAGATGCATTTAGCGGAGCCGGAAAAATGTTCACGGTAAATTATTATAAAATGTCGACTTCAATCATTGAAGGGGAATTCAAAGTTGGGACAAGCACAGAAATTGTATAATGAAAACATATTGACGGATTCAAATTAAAAAAATGTAATAATCGATATACACTAGATAGAAGTGTTTATGGTGAACTGAAAGGATGGCTATATGACTTTATCACAAGATCCCATAAGGGTCAACAGCACCAACATCCTCTCCGGCATTGACACGGACGGCCGTTACACCGTCCATGCCGGACGGAAAGGACAGACATACCATGTTCTTCCGACAAATCCGCCAAGCCCGGGCGAGATAAAGGGGCTGAGGGAGAAAGCGAACCTTTCCCAGAAGGAGTTCGCGGATGCAATCGGTGTATCGGTATCGGCAGTGTCTTCGTGGGAAAACGGCAGAAAAGTCCCGGACGGTCTTGCCTGCCGTTATTTGGATATGCTCGAAAGGGATGGCGGACTGATCGGGAAGTATGTGGAAATGGAAGGCTGATTGTATTCACAGAAAGACATTTGTTGGAAAATATGTCATTCGTGACGCGGTTACGGGTCGGCAGGCATACAAAAAAATAGAAACGAGTGCAGGCAGACAGTGAAGGAGGAATCATGATTCCAAGCGCCGAACCATATATCCAGGTAATGAATAAAAAAACTGTATACCGATTTCTTCCAATGCGTCGATATTCCTCAGACGAGGTGAAGCATATCCGCCAGACATGCGGCATGACGCAGCGGACGTTCGCTGATGTCTTCGGCATTTCCGTAAAGACCCTTGAGGCATGGGAGCAGGGGATCAACACGCCGGGCAGCGCGGCGGCAAGACTGCTTGACCTGAT
>CAJOOT010000129.1 GCA_905236215.1 uncultured Eubacterium sp. | reverse complement strand
CGGTTCAGTCAGGGACGACCTCGTGATCAAGGCCTGCGATGACTACGGCATGGTGATGGCATTTACGGGGATTCGGCTTTTCCATCACTGATCTTTATTCGATAAGTTCAAATTTCCGGGAGGACTCATCTCAAGTTTTGAAGCAAAACGGCGCAATCCCAATACAGACAAGGGATTGCGCCGTTTCTACTGTATGGTCTCCTCTAAATACTTTATTAACCCGAGTACCAGTAACTTGTTTTTCCGTTTTTCGTAATTTTAACGGTCCCAATTATAGACAAGATACTATTATCATTCATTCGCATATTTACTCCGATCTTATACTCTGCGGGTTTGCCCCCGTCATAATTTGATACATTATCGGCTATTACCTGATACCAACATCCGGGATTGTGTTTTTCAATTGTAAAATACGAACTATCTCGATTAATTGAAACATTTTGTCCATCATATGTATAGCAGGTAGTTTGTCTTATTGTATACCACAAATTGCCAGAACCATCTGTTGCCCTATAATTCCTTTTATGCAGTTCTGTTCTCGTGGTTGGCCTGAGTCTTTTTAGAGCCTTTGTTCCCGGTTTTGTCTTATTTTGACTTTCGACAGTTACTTCATCGCAAATAATTGTAAAATCGCCAACATCTATTGATTCGCCTTCCTCCAGAACAAGCTTATCTATGCCTACTTTAATCACTTTATCTGTATCTGTATCACTTACACCTTCAGCAGAGACTGTAATACTACTTGCCACAATCATAGCAAGTGCCAATATTAAGGACATACCCTTTGTTTTCAATCGCATTTTTTCCTCCTTTAGCTTTCTCAACATTAATATGAAGTAGCATGAGAATAATTTAGGATCAGTTTATTTTTTCATAGGCAGATTCACATCGCTTTGCATTTTTATATTTACCCCTACATACATATAGACACATCAACACCGCATTTTTTCTCAAAAATCTTTTAATATTTTTTTATATAAAGTCCTTTAAATCCAGAGCCTTCAGATATGCTTCAATTTCGCTGTCACTAAACTCGTAGTATTCTAAAACAATAATAAAGTCATTAGTACTGATATACGCCTTACCGCCCGCTCCTTCTTCTTCGGTCCGTTGATAAACAATGGCGGCGTTATTGTTTTGGATTATTTTTTCATATATAACATCCGTAGTATTGCTTACCCTGATTCCGGTACCCCCCTTAATGTATTCAACGTTGCAGATTCTCCCGTTGCCGTCATAAAAGAATTGCGCAAACACTTCATACTCATTAACTCCAGCAACCGAATCAACAAAGATATTCATCTCCTTTGCGTGTTCTCCCGGAGAGGGATTGATTTCTGCTATATTGATCGAACTTTCCCTTTTTGCTTCATCAAAGCTATGAAACGCTTCCTTCGAAGATCCGTCTGCATAGTATTTTTTGAGATTATAGTAGTCGTCATCTGTGTCATAGATAATCCCCATATTATTATCTTCAACTGAATCAGCGATAGTATTGTCATTACTGAAACTTACTTTATTTTCATCATATATAATTGTCTGATTTTCCTTTGTTTTATTGTCACCGTCACCAATAGTAACGCCTCTCTTGTTTGTTTTTATCTGATTGCTGATAGCAGCTGCCGCATATGCAGTTGATCCAAAAATCACACATGCCAAAAACGTAATAAGAAGAACACTTAATCTTTCGTAATGCTTTTTCTTCCTTACATATCGATTGTGCCCCTGCATGGCTTTATCTATATCAAATTCAGGAGCAGGGATATTCATAACGGTATATTTGAATTCATCTGTTTCATATTTCATAAGCGCACACCTTAAGATCCTTTCTAAGCTTTTCATGACCTCTGTGAAGTCTTGTATACACGGTGCTCTCCTTTATATTGAGAATAGTACTGATTTCTTTTACAGAATACCCGGCGACATCATAAAGGTACACTATATTACTGTACTTAAGCGGAAGTTTACGAAAGGCCTCTATTATATCTATCTTGTCGTCGGTATTTTCCTCGGCATCCGGAAATAAAAATATTTCTTCTTCACTTAAAGGTATTCTTTTCTTAAACCACGAATTTCTGCGCAGGTTGAGGCACTTACTGATCGTCGTTTTATATGTCCATGCCTTAAGTGCTGAATTATCCGTTTTTTCAAGCTCGGTTTTTAGAAGTGTGTATATCACCTCCTGCATAACATCCTCTGCATCCTCTTTGTTTTTCAATGTAAGAAGAGCAAATCTGTATGCATAGGCTGAAAGCTCGGATAAACATTCCTTGCTGAGTTTCATATATGTCCTCTTTTCGGGAAATTTCCGTTACATATATATAGACACATGACAGACTTGTTTTTTCTCAAAAAAATATTCATTTCTTCGGAGAGTATTTTTTTGAGACATTATTTTCAACGACGAAGAGGAGACGGAGAAGCTTCACATGTCTCATTTTTTTTGGCATTTACCGGAATAAGGCTTTTCCACCATTGATATCATTCGATAAGTTCAAATTTCCGGGAGGACTCATCTCAAGTTTTGAAGCAAAACGG
>CAJOOT010000128.1 GCA_905236215.1 uncultured Eubacterium sp. | reverse complement strand
TCCGCTAATGTGTACTGATAATCAGGGAGTTACGCTATTTTACTCCCCTTTTTTTGAAATAAAGAGGTAAAATTGACTTTTTGGATGACGTGAGTATGGGAATAATTATTCTTTTCCCTATTGTTGAATACATTTTGCTGAAGTATTATTATTAATATTCTGCAAAGATTGTTAAAATTTGATTAAGCTCCGCTTTGCTTCTAGAGGTTATGCTGAATCAAATTTTCGTCAATTTTGGTTTTATCATTGTTTTATCACTTATAACTGTTGTTAAAACATTTTTTCTTTATAGAAAAAACCCCTATAATTATTAATTATTATAGGGGTTATGTTATGAGTCCTAATTTTATAATTAACTAATAAAATTAGGACGTTAAAATAGGTGTGTCGGTAACGGATTGGGAGTTATTTTTTTTTTTTGGTAACGGATTGGGAGTTATTTGGTAACGGATTGGGAGTTATTTTTCATTTCTTACACTTGTATGTAAAATGTGGTAATAAATATTTACAATAATTCATCGTTATTTTGTGATTTTATATTGTTTTATACTGAATTAGCCGTTGATATTCATGATTGGTAACGGATTGGGAGTTATTTTGTTTTCTATATATTCAGACTGTTGTCTTCCCTTTTTTTCGAAGAAGCTGCTGGATTGTTAACTGTAAGATAACGGATTTGCACTTTGTTTTTATTTTCTCTATATTTGCTGCCGAAATTAAAAACTACACTTTATGGCGGTACGAATTACTAAAAAGACATTGCCAGAGAAACTCTTTCCAAAGAAAGAACACTACAGTTGGTTAATACAGCCAGCAGCTCTCACATTCATGCGGTATGACTATTCCGTGCATGAGCAGCGGATATACGCTACTATCATTGAAGCTCTTCAAAAATCTTTCAATGACGAAAAGAATAACGTCTTCCGTAACGGTTATCCAGAGAACCGTTTGTTACTCGAAAATTCTTGGGATGACTTTCGAAAGGATTTCGACCAAAAAGACGTTGAATATGAAAAGTCGATGGACTCCCTGCCTATCAAGATTATGATGAAAGACTTCGGTGTACCCTCCAATCATTATGACCAGTTGAAAAGAGATTTTGTCAATTTTGGTTCTTCGCCAGTAGGCTTGAGGATTATAGGCAGCAAGGGTGTAGAGTGGATCGAGTACCAATGCCTTTGTCGTATGAGGATTCCGACAAACTTGCAGCGCATAAACCGTGTTTATGCGTTATTCACGAAGCCTGTTGCCTTAGAAATGTACCGTGCCATGCACGCAGGTTATACAACCTTCATGAAAGAAGTGATATTGAAATCCCAGAGTAAGTATACTCCAAGGATATATATGTTCCTTAGCGCTTACCCTAACAAACAGTCCTGTTTTATTCCATACGAGGAACTTCGACTGTATCTGAGGCTAGATGTAAGTTACAAAGATTTTAAGAATTTCAAAGATAAAATCCTGTGCGTCGCCTGTGAAGAACTTAAAATATTGTACAACAAAGGTCTGTCCAATTTGTATTTTGATTACAGCCCCGTATTTGATGGAGATCAGGTTTCCGGTATTAGTTTCCAAATTAAGCGATTAGACAATATAAAAGAAATCGAAATCCCTTATTATGACGATATTCTAAAGAAAAACCTATTCAGGTTGTTGACCGTTTATTGTGGCTGTACTGATAAAACGGCATCATTCATTGTAGATAAATCTGATAACGATTCATATCAGCAGATTTGTCTGAAGATTGATGAACTTTACGAGAAATTTTCCTCGGAATTTTGTAAAGTTTCCGATATGGAAGCTTATACATTGAAGGTGTTTGAGAATTTCTTTAAATCTAATTCTAAAGCTGTGTGACATGGTGTTTACTGAGGTTGAGAGGAAATTGACAGTTCTTCATGAGAAGAAACTTGTGGTGCCATATTTTGCGCCAGGCTTTTCTATGTCTAACACAGCCATAAGGACGATTATAAATCATGGCAACTATCGTATGGATAGTTTTATCGATTATGTATTTTCTCTTGGACTGTATGTGACCATGAATACGTATGTCATAATTTCCATGGAGGAACTATCTTTCGTTTTAGTCAAGACAAGGAAGGAGTTGGGGTATCTTCAGAAGGATATTCTTGCAATGGTGCAGAATAAATACCCATCATTCACTCCATCTAGGATCTGTTCTGTCGAAAATGGCAGAAATGTTCAGAGAAAAACATTTCTTGCATATTGCACAGCTTTGGAAAGTATTTATAAAGAACCGTATAAATGGGAATTATGTGTTGGGAGTAATTCTCATCTTACAGATGATGATTTAAGTCTTATTTAATACATTGTATTTATTGTCCGCAATATTGGGGAGGTGCTACAAATATAGCATCTCCCCAATTTTATGACTTCCATTCTTTTTTTGGTCTTCCCGGGTTTTCTCTTAGTTTTACCTTACCTGTCCGGAGATATCTGTAAAGAGTTGCTGTTGAGATTTTCAGCGACTGGCAGATGTCATCAGATGTCATTTTCTGCTTATACAAATCACATGCTGCCTTTGCCACAATCTTCCTGTCTTCTGTTAAACCTTTCCTTCGTCCTAACTGAACACCTCGTTCTCTTGCTGCAGCAAGACCTGCATTTGTTCTCTCGATCATTAGATTTCTTTCAAGCTCTGCGAAGGCTCCTACGATAGATAGGAAACAGATACCCATTGGTGTGGTAGTATCAATGTTGTTGGTCAGACATATGAAATCTACCTGTCTCTTTCTGAATTCTTCAATCAAAGACAAAAGGTGACTCAGACTTCTTGCCAGTCTGTCTAATTTCCAAACCACCAACTGGTCACCTTGTCGAAGATACTTCATCATTTTTTCCAATTCCGGTCTCTCTTTTACCGAACTTTTCTTTTCCTTGTAAATAATGTCACAGCCAGCTTTTTCCAAAGCCGAAATCTGTAAATCCAAATTTTGGTCAGTCGTACTGACACGTGCATAGCCAATTTTCATAATATCTCAAAAAATAAGTTAGTACAAATTTAGTCAATTAATAATCTTTTCACAAAAGGAAGGATTATTGATACAATAAATAGTAAGTGTAAATAACTGATATATAAATGTTTGCGAAGTTCGTAATAATTTTATTGGCTGTAGTGCTGTGTTATTATGCCGCTGTTGTACTGTATGACATTTACTTTACTCACGACAGAAAAAAAAGGAACGAGGAGGTGATAATAGACATTTCCAAGGTGGTGGAGGAATATGAGCCGGTAGATGCAAGAAACCTGGTAAGGAAAGAAGAGGAACAGAACAAGGACATGGAGACAGGAGATGGGGGTGAGATTGAAAGGGCAATGGTGGCGGAAAGAAGCCAGGAGCTCGAAGAGGAAGAGGAGATAGAGGAGATGGATGACGAGGAGAAGAGATATGAGGAACTGTCAGAAAGTGATGAAGACTACGCTCCGATAAACACCAGCTATGAATATACACCTTTAGAGTTCAAGAAAATGCTTGAAGATGCTGGAGAAGAAAAAGACTTGTTCGCAAGCGTATTCACCGAAGCGACATACACAGAAGAGAAAGAAGAAGCATATAGATAATTTTATTGTTAAACTTTAAAAGGAGATTTTTTATGAAAAAAAATTTTATGAAAACCATCAGTAAAATGAGGAAATCAATGTCACCAGCACTGGTAAGGTGCATGGTGGTGGCGGTGTGTATGCTGGCGGTAGCCGGTGATATATACGCAGGCAGTGCTGGAGCAAGTCAAGTTCAAAATGCTATTGAGACTGATATAGCTGCATACTGGAGCCCTACAAAGCTTGGCTTGAGAATTATCGGCGGTATATTGGCGGGTGTCGCTGCATTCCGTGTATACAACAAATGGTCAAACGGTGATCAGGATGTAATGAAGACAGTGGTGTCATGGGTAGGAGGTATAGCTTTCGTGCTATTGGTTCCATCGATTATTGAAGCTGTGTTCGGGATAGGATAATAATAAATATGGAAAACAGGGAATATAATGTATATAAGGGACTACAAAAACCGATCGTACTCTTCGGACTCAAAGGCTCGAACATAGCTTGGGCAGCGGGGACGATAGCGGCGGTAGCGATCGTGTTTATCTTGGCATCATCAATGACCGGGACAGTGCCGTCAATATTGGCGGCACTGGTACCGGCAGCAGTGGGCGGGTACAAGATAAACTACAAAGCAAAAAACGGACTGCACGAGAAGAAAAGGCACAAGGGCGTGATATTGGTAAGGAAGACAATATCTCCTCTGGTGAAATAACAAAAATAAAAATGGGCTTATGAACTACGTTGAGAAAATAATGAAACTGGAAGAACTGACCGACAGGATAAAGAAAGGCCGGACAGGAACTCAGATCCAGCTGGCAAAGGAGATGCATACGTCCAAGACCTCACTCAACCGATGGTTCAGTGAGCTGAAAGACATGGGTGCGGAAATAGAGTTCGACAGAATCATGAACACCTATTATATTAATAACGAGTTCACCATCCATGTGGAGGTGACAGTAAACGACAGAAAACAATGAAAGCGAACCTGGTCATATCCGTCATCATAGACGGTAAGGACGTATCGACGACATTCGGTACGAAAGAGATAGAAGGCATGGACCCTGCACTGATGGCACAGCTGCTGAAGGTGTTCGGAGACACACAGAAAAAGACTAAGGCCACAGTGGAAAGGTACTATGGCACGGAAGAGACAACGGATGGACAGGAAGGACGTCCGGAAGAGACACAGGCCGGAGATGAAGACCGCCAGCCTGCTGAGGAAAAGGAGAACGGAACGGTCTGAACAGAAACATCCTCATGAAATCATGAAAAAGGCAATTTGCAGACAATACGGGAGAGGCACCGCGGCGGTGGCGCTGGCAGTCCTGATGCTAACGACAGGGACGGTGACGACCGCAGGGACAGCCAGGGCACAGAAGGACGGCGTATATACCAACGCCTTCCGTGACAACTGGGAGGTGTCATTCGGTGCGGAGGGGATGTCATTCTTCTCCGGAAGGGAGAAAGGGACGGGACTGTCAAAGAACCCGTTCAAGGACTTCCGCACGTCACTGGGCGCGGCGGCGTCAGTGACGAAATGGTTCACGCCGCAGATAGGACTGCGCACGAAAGCGTCAGGATACTGGGGGAAGGCGTTCTCCATAAACGGGGACGGCACGCCGGAGAAAGAGACGGTGCGGTTCTACTCCTTCCAGGAACAGGTGATGGTCAACCTGACCAACATCATCTGGGGATACCGTCAGGCACGCAGATGGGACCTCATACCGTACGCGGGAGCGGGATTCGTACGCATAGCCTCACACAACGAGAACTCACTGGGAGCGTCACTGGGCGTGAGGAACACCCTCAGGATCGGCAGCCATGTCAAGCTGCACCTCGACGCAGGGGTGAGCTTCGCCGGAGAGAACTACAGGTCGGCAGGGCTGAGGACAGTCATGGGCAAGTACCGATGGTACTCACTCGAAGCGGGGCTGACATTCAGCCTGGGACGGAGGACGTGGACGACAGCAGGCAGCAGATACGCCGCGCAGTCACCGCAGCTGTACCCCGTCAGCGGACGGAAGGCACGCAAGGCGGCAAGGTCACTGGCGGACGCTGAATACACGCACATAACGGCACAGGGGCCGGTACCGGAAGGGATGGCGCTCGTGAGCCGCGGACACGTACGCATGGGAAT
>CAJOOT010000127.1 GCA_905236215.1 uncultured Eubacterium sp. | reverse complement strand
CCGCAGACGCTGGATTCTCTTGCAGAATTTCTTGCCGGAGAGTATACTATAGAAAAGCAGCTGGTAATATCTGATGTGGAACAGTTCCTGAAAGGAGCTGTCAAAAACGGAGTTATCAATGTATCTTCGGATACCTGATATATAAATTTAACGATTATTTAAGGAGTAAAGCTATGAAAGAATATCAGAAACCTGAAATGAAATCAGTAGAATTCAAGGCTAATGAGTCAGTTGCGGCATGTGAGATGTCTTCTAACGTTACTTATGATGAGCAGACAGTAAACTGTATGTTTGACGGATCAGATACTATCTTTGGAGATAATTGCAAGGGAAATGCTACCACCAAGGGATATCTTGTGGATTATAATGATAAGACATATTTCGTATGGTACAACGGTAAGATAGGTGCAAGGCCGACAGATACGTCACTTCTCGACACCCTTGTAGGTATGACCGGAAACAAATCCGGAGCAGGCTGGCATGCAGGCGTTGCTACATCCACTATCATTTCGGCTCTCAACAACAGCTGACAGGAGTAAATCAACTACATGATCAATCGATTTTACGTCGGTTCATTGGAGATCGTCATAGGTGCACCTGACGATCTCTTTTTTTTGCAGTGGGAAGATAAGTTCAACGAACCGGCAATGAAAATTCAGGATACGATAGAGGTTAGCTTTGAGAAGGTAGACGAGCTTTTGCCGGTGGAGGGAACCTCCTATGAACTTCAAAATGCTATTGGCTATGATACTGAGGGTGGTGAAGTAAGAGTCTATCGCAATGGGAATCTGGACTATGCCTTAAGCCGTTTTGATCCTGATGCCAAAAGGGTTTACGTGTATTACATACCCGGCATGAGAAAAAGTCCCGGATTTATGTTCCGCCCATGGTATTATATACATTTGGAGGAACTGCTTCTTATGAATGATGCCCTGATACTTCACTCCGCGAGTATCATATCCAAAGGGGAGGCTATAATATTCAGTGCTCCTTCAGGCACGGGAAAGACCACCCAGACAGATCTCTGGCATAAATACAGACAGGGTATTACCGATTTAAACGGTGATAAAAACCTTCTTCAGAAAAAGAAGGATGGTTCATGGGTAGTATCAGGCTTTCCGATATTCGGAGGTTCCATGCGTTTTGAACAGAAGGCCGTGCCGATCAGAGTTGTTGCGGTTATAAGACAAGCAAAGTCAGACCGTGTAAGAGAGCTTTCGCTTGTAGAAAAGATCACTCTTTTGTACAGTGAGACAACAGTGTTATCATATTACAGAAGTAATGTGGAGAAGGCACTTGATCTTCTTGAGGATTTTGCACTTAAAACAGATATAGTGGAGCTTGATTGCACAATGAACGAAAGTGCGGTTGAGGCTTTGGAACAGCATATACAAGAGTAACTATTATGGAATTATACGAGACAGTATCGCCCGAAGAGAGGCGCTTAAGGGATAAGGCTGCGGAACTGCATTCTCCCATTGGAGGAACCTTTGAACTTACCCCCCTATGCAATATGGATTGTGAAATGTGCTATGTTCGTCTTACGCCAAAAGAGATGGAGAAAAGAGGAACATTACTAAGCTGCGATAAGTGGATTGATATAGCACGGCAGGGTGCCGATGAAGGCCTGCTTTTTGTACTTCTTACAGGAGGAGAGCCATTTCTTTATCCCGAGTTTGAAAGGCTTTTCTCCACGCTTAGAAGTATGGGAATGATAGTGTCGCTCAACACAAACGGTACACTTATTGACGAAAAGAGGGCGGATTTTCTGGCTCGGGAGGGAGTGCGTCGGGTTAACATAACTCTTTACGGGAAAGATAATGATACCTATGCATCCGTTTGTAAGAATCCCAAAGGATTTACACAGGTTACACGCGGATTCAAACTCCTTAAGGAAAGAGATATCGCATTCAGGATCACAGTAAGCCTTACCAAAAAAAATATGGAGGATCTTCCCTTTATCCGTGAAGTGGCCGAGCGCTATGAGGTGCCGCTTCAACCTGCCGCATATATGTTTCCTTCTCTTCGAAGACAGGATAATGCCAAAGAGAGCAGGATGGATGCAAAAAGTGCGGCAAAAGCCGTGGTAGAGTCGTACAGATTGAAAAATCCCAATGTAGATCTTTCGACAGCAGCCAGACAGACGTTATATCAAATAGGGCTTCCGTCCAGAATTCCGGAGAAGGGCTTTTCGTGTACTGCCGGAAACAGTGGTTTCTGGATCAATTGGAAGGGGGATATGTCCCCCTGCGGCATGTTTGAAGATCCCAAGATCTCATTGACGGATCACTCCTTTAAAGAGGGTTGGGATTTTACAATTTCAGAGACTATGAAGATGAAGCAGTGTGATGAATGCAAAAATTGCAGATTTGTCAATGTGTGTCAGGTCTGTCCGGCAGCATGCCTGGCGGAAACGGGACAAACGGAAAAAAAGCCAAAGTATGTATGTGACATGACACGGGAGATGGTACATATCATGAGCAATCTGGCCGGCTTGGACGGAAATATCAATGCGATACCGGAGATAGAAGAGATTTAGGAGACTTAAACCCGAAAATGGAAGCAATCAGGTTTTTCTGGAACAAATGGAAAAAAGGTGAGTGGGGGCAGATTGCAGCTGACTGGAAATGGATACTGTCTTACAGCAAAAAATATAAGCCGGCCATGGTTTTTTACATATTCCTGGGTGTATTTTCTACTGTATTTACACTTATATCAGCCGTAGCCTCGCAGAGGCTTATTGATATTGTAACCGGCTTTGAAAGAGATGCCATCTGGATTCAGGCTTTTATTATGGTGGGTATGGCAGTGTTCTCTTTGATCTTTTCATCGCTTGTCTCACGGATTTCACTAAAAATCTCTATAGATATACAGAATGAGATACAGATGGATATCTTCAAAAAGATAGAGGATGCTTCGTGGTATGAACTTTCTCAATATCATACCGGTGATATTCTGAACAGGTTTGCCACCGATGTTAACAATATTGCCACCAATGCCGTTACATGGATTCCTTCTTTACTGGTATCGATTTTTAACTGTGTTGCTACCTTTGTGGTAATATTCAGTTATGATGTTACCATGGCTTGGCTCTCACTTTTGAGTGCCCCCGTTCTTGTTGCGGCTTCGAGCGTCCTTATGGGTAGGATGAGGAGTTATAGTCAGAGATTGAGAGTATTAAGCTCGGATATGCTCTCTTTTGAGCAGGAAGCCTTTGGCAATATGACTTCCATCAAGTCCTTCGGCATTACCGGGATTTATGCTGATGCCCTGGGAGACTGGCAAAAAAAATACAAAGACTACAGTATGGATTACAACAAGTTCTCCATCAAAATGAACATTATGCTCTCGCTTATAGGATTAGCTACGCAGTTTGTCACTTATGGCTGGGGTGTATACAGATTATGGGGAGGATTTATCACATATGGTCAGATGACGTTGTTCCTTACCCAGTCTGCCAGACTTTCCACAGCCTTTAATTCGGTCTGCTCAATGCTTCCAACGGCGCTTAACAGCTCTGTGTCTGCCCGTAGGGTTATCGAATTGACAAACCTTCCCAGGGAGCATCATTCCAATGAGGAAGAAAAGGCCAAACTTGAGAAATCGGCTAAAGAGGGGCTTAGCGTTTGCATGGAGAATGTTTTCTTTGAATATATTCCCGATCACAATGTATTCCGTGAAGCCAATTTTAAAGCCGATCCCGGTGAGATAATAGGCGTGATAGGTCCCTCGGGAGAGGGGAAGACCACCATGATGAGACTTGTTCTGGGACTTATATTTCCAAATGACGGGCATACATATCTTCTTGATAAGGATGGTTTTAAAGTCGATTCAAATGCCGATACCAGAGATTTTATAGCATATGTGCCTCAGGGTAATACCATAATGAGCGGCAGTGTGGCGGATAATGTCCGCATGGTTGAAAAGAATGCTACTGACGAAGAAGTTGAGGATGCTTTAAAGCAGGCTTGTGCATGGGAGTTTGTTGAGGAGCTTTCCGATGGCATAAACTCCAATATTTTCGAGAAAGGTGGTGGACTTTCCGAGGGTCAGGCTCAGAGAATAGCCATAGCCAGAGCAGTGGTAAGAAATGTTCCTATTTTGCTGCTCGATGAAGCTACAAGTGCTCTTGATTCAGAGACCGAAGAACGTGTGCTGAAAAATATCATAAAAAGCCATCCGGAAAGAACAATCATAGTATCCACACACAGACCCGGGGTTCTTAACAAATGTGACAGAATATACAGGATAAGGGAACATGCCCTTGATATAGAGGAGTAGTATGTTAAGGACCGTATCAATGAAAGAACTTAATAGAGAAGTTGATGTAGCGATGGAAAAGGGGGAGGAGTTTACTCTCGTCATTACCGGATGGAGTATGGCTCCGTCTTTGTACCCCCACAGAGATAAAGCAGTAATACGGCCACTTGACCGACCTGTCAAAAAGGGCGACATAATACTGTTTCGGCGCAATGACTCAAATATTGTTATTCATCGCGCGATAGCTGTAGATAAGACCAATGGAAGGATTACCATGAATGGAGATGCCCAGAGTTGGACAGAGGAGATTGAGCCCAAGCAGGTTCTGGGCCGGGCTTTTTATCTTATCCGGAAGGGAAAGAGTATATATACAGACAGCATAAGCTATAAGGTGTATACTTTTTTTTGGGGGTTGACCAGACCCTTTAGAAAAACAATGGTCAGCATAAGAAGAAAGCTTTTAACTCAGTCGGAGAAATCCCACACCTCTAAGCGTTAGCGT
>CAJOOT010000126.1 GCA_905236215.1 uncultured Eubacterium sp. | reverse complement strand
CTCGATATATTAGTATTTGAAAAGGGTCTGGCATCATCAAGAGAAAAAGCCAGATCCCTGGTCATGGAAGGAAAAATATATGTAAACGGTCAGAAGGAAGATAAACCGGGAAGTTCATTTCAATCCGATGCTGAAATAATGATACATGGACAGGCGCTTAAGTATGTGAGTCGCGGTGGACTGAAGCTGGAGAAGGCCATAGAAAGTTTTGGAATTATGTTAACCGGACATACGTGCGTGGACATAGGCGCTTCTACCGGGGGATTCACGGACTGCATGCTTCAGAACGGAGCATCAAAGGTCTATTCCGTGGATGTGGGTTACGGACAGTTTGACTGGAAGCTTCGCAATGATGAGCGGGTGGTCTGCATGGAAAGAACGAATTTTCGCTATGTAACTGCAGACGATATTCCCGATCCGATAGACTTTGCATCTGCCGATGTTTCTTTTATATCGCTGGACAGAATATTTCCGTCGCTCATACCTCTTCTTAAGGAAGATGCCGGGGTGGTGACATTGATAAAACCACAGTTTGAGGCAGGCAAGGATAAGGTTGGAAAGAACGGCGTAGTAAGAGACAAAAAGGTACATGTCGAGGTTATCACCAGAATACTTGGCGAAGCCAAAGGCTTGGGATTTATACCTGCAGGACTTGATTTTTCACCTATTAAGGGACCAAAGGGTAATATAGAATATCTCCTCTACCTGAAAAGGAACGGGGAAGAAGCAGACATAACCGAAGAAGTTATCAAAGAAACTGTTGAAAATGCTCACAAAGGAGCCGTCTGATGAAAAAATTCATGGTAATAACAAACAGCGCAAAAGACGAAGGGTTGGCGCTTACGCAGAGGATACGTGACTACATTGAAAAAAGAGGCGGATTATGTGATATCAGAGAAAGAGAGTCAAAAGCAGGTACTGTACACAAGATAAATATGTCTGAAGAACCGGGTGTAGAGTGTGTGCTGGTTTTGGGAGGTGACGGTACGATAGTCCGCGCTGCCAGAGATATGACGGGTACTCCGATTCCTATGATAGGAATAAACCTTGGTACTCTTGGTTATCTTTGCGAGATAGAAGAAGAGAATGTTTTTTCGGCGATTGATCGCATTATGTCAAATGATTATGCCATAGAGGACAGAATCAAACTTACCGGAAGTGTTATAAAAAACGGTGAGACAGCTGAAGCTCATATGGCGCTTAATGATATAGTCATATATCGTGCGGGAAACCTCCAGATAGTCAGTCTTGACGTATATATTAACGGAGGTTTTCTTTGCAATTATCAGGCAGACGGTCTTATAGTTTCCACACCCACGGGATCTACAGCATACAGCATGTCTGCCGGAGGACCTATTGTGGATCCAAAGGCTCGTATGACACTTATCACTCCGGTTAATGCTCAGGCTATGACTGCCAGGAGCATAGTAATCCCTGCGGAAGATGAGATACGTGTGGAGGTGGCTGCCAGAACCAGAGGGAAGGCTCACGGAGATGAGAGAGTAGAGATAGCTTTTGACGGTGACAACATCGCAGAGCTTACGATAGGGGAAAGTATTGTTATAAGAAAAGCACCTGAGGTTGCCAGATTCCTAAAGCTTTCGTCTTTAAGTTTTATTGAGAGATTACAGAAAAAAATGGACGGTTTTAATGACAGGAGAGGCTCATGAAAACTACAAGACAGAAAAAAATCCTTGAGCTTATTGAGGAAAATGAGATAGAGACTCAGGCTGAATTAAAAGAACTACTCAATCAGAACGGCTTTGAGGTCAAGCAACCGACAGTATCGAGAGATATTCGTGAGTTGGGACTTATAAAAACTCACGGCAAGGGTGGAAGGTTTAAGTATACAGCCGCAGTGGGTAGTGTTTCCAAAAGAGATGATCCCATCCAGACACATTCATATATAAGGGTGTTTCGCGAGGGATTTATATCTGCTGATACAGCTATGAATATGTTGGTAATTAAGACTGCACCGGGTATGGCTATGGCTGTGGCCGCATGTGTGGATGCCATGGATATTGACAGGATAGTGGGCTCAATTGCCGGAGATGATACCATTATGTGTGCTGTCAGGACAGTGGCTGATGCCAAAGATATATGTAATCGTTTAAACGAATTGGCTTTCGAAGATTTACGGAAGCAGTCAAGATAGAATAATACCGGGGGGCACAATGTTAGAATCCTTGCATGTCAGAAATCTTGCGGTTATAGAAGAGACCATGGTTGATTTCGGACCCAAGCTTAATATTATCACCGGAGAGACCGGTGCCGGAAAATCAGTTGTACTTGGTTCGGTAAACCTTATACTCGGTGACAGGGCGGGAAAAGGTCTTATCCGTACCGGAGAAAAAGAGGCTTTGACCGAGCTTGTTTTTAAAGTTGATGATGATGAGCTGCTAAAGCGCCTTGATGAACTGGATATCACACCGGAGGATAAAGAGGTAATCTTCACAAGGAAACTTTCGGAGAACGGCAATGTGTGCCGTATTAATGGCGAGAGAATGCCATTATCTGTGATGAAAGAGATATCTTCACTCTTTATCGGTATTCACGGTCAACACGAGACTCAGGTATTGCTTGATGTAAAAAAGCATCTTTCGTTGTTGGATTCATATGCTGCAGATGAAGCTTTATCCGCACTCGAAGACTATCATGCAGCCCTTAAGGATTACAGGAATAAAAAGGCAGAATATGAAGAAAACCTCCGTGATGAGGAGGAGCGCCTAAGAGAGATTTCATTCCTTGAATTTGAGACAGGAGAGATAGATAGTGCGGAAATTAGGGCTGGTGAGGACGATGAACTTGAGGAGAGATTTAAAGAACTTTCAAATGCGTCAAAAGTCACAGAAGTCTTAAATGAAGTCATGGCTCTTTCTGGGGAAGAAGGGGTGCTTTCCATGCTTGGTGAGGCAACAGGACGTATTCAGAGGATATCCGGAGTATCATCTCCCGTTGGAGACATTGCCGATGAGTTATCTCAGGCTGAAGACCTTGTTAGGAGCTTAAACCGAGATATTGCCGCATATGTGGATTCACATGAGTACAACGAAGAGGAGTACGCAAGAGTCACGAAAAGATTGAACCTTATCAACAAGCTAAAAGACAAATATGGAAGAACCATAGAGGATATACAGTCAGCCTGCGAAAAAAAGAGGGAGAATCTTGAAAAGCTAAGGGAGTACGAAGACTGGAAAAAAAATGCCAGAAGGAATATGGAGGAAGCACAAAAAAAAGCTTTTGAAAAAGCAGCCTTATTGTCTGATATCAGGACAAAAAAAGCCTCTGAACTAAAAAAAGAAGTTGAAGATGCCATGAGGGAACTAAATTTCACCCAGCCTGTATT
>CAJOOT010000125.1 GCA_905236215.1 uncultured Eubacterium sp. | reverse complement strand
GAATATATCATGCCCTGCGTAAAGGCTCATGCAGTATACGAAGACAAATATCTCCTCGGCACCTCCATGGCACGCCCGCTAATTGCAAAGAAGCTTGTTGAAATCGCAGAAAAAGAAAACGCTGTAGCCATCTGCCACGGTGCAACAGGAAAGGGCAATGATCAGGTACGTTTTGAATTGGGCATCAAGGCTCTTGCACCGGACATCAAGATCATTGCTCCCTGGCGTTGCAATGAGACCTGGAATATGCAGTCACGAGAGGATGAGATTCAATATTGTAAAGATCACGGTATCAATCTTCCTTTCTCTGCAGATTCAAGCTATTCACGCGACAGAAACCTCTGGCATATAAGTCACGAAGGTCTTGAACTTGAGAGTCCCGAAAACGAGCCCAACTACGATCATATACTTGTGCTCGGCGTAACACCCGAAAAGGCTCCGGATGAACCCGAATATGTTACAATGACTTTTGAGGAGGGTGTACCCACATCCATCAACGGAAAGAAAATGAAGGTGGCCGACATCATAAAAGAGCTTAACAAACTTGGAGGGAAACACGGAATCGGCATTATTGATATCGTTGAAAACCGTGTGGTAGGCATGAAATCCCGCGGTGTATATGAGACACCGGGAGGAACTATCCTTTACGAAGCTCACCAGCAGCTTGAGGAGCTCATCCTTGACAGGGCTACCTATGAAGAAAAGATCAATATTGCAAACAAATTTGCTCAGATCGTGTATGAAGGAAAATGGTTTACTCCTCTCCGCGAGGCTTGCCAGGCCTTCATAGAAAGTACGCAGAAATATGTCACCGGAGAAGTTAAGTTTAAACTTTATAAAGGCAACATTATTAAAGCAGGAACGACTTCACCTTACTCACTCTACAGCGAAAGCCTTGCCAGCTTCACCACAGGAGACCTTTATGATCACCACGATGCAGAGGGCTTCATCAACCTCTTTGGTCTTCCTCTTAAAGTTCGCGCAATGCTGCAAAACAAAAAATAAATCATATAACAAAAGAAGGACCCCGATCACAATGATCGGGATCCTTTTTAAATGTCAAAATAACGTCAACCCGGAAGTTTCCTGGAACATGCTATGGCAAGCGCTCCGGGTCCGATATGGCATGATACGCTCAGTGACAGAGGCATCATAACCGTAGAGCCGGCTTCCGGAAAGGCCTTTTCAATTTCTTTCTGATACTTTTCGGCAAGCTCTTTATCCTTGGTATATGCTCCCGAAAGATAAATGGTCTTACCTGTGGCTTCGGGATCTGCATATCTGTTTCTGCAGTCGTCCTTCATGGCTTCTATCATGATTTTCATAGCATCCTTCATCTTGCGTGTCTTCTTGAAGGAATCCAGCTTTTCACCCTGAATCTGAAGAACCGGCTTAATCTTTAGAAGCGTACCCAAAGCAGCCACTGCCGGAGTAAGTCTGCCGCCATTTTTCAGATATTTTAATGTATCTACGGTAATATATATACTGGACTCGAACTTGGCTGCCTCCAAAATAGCTTTTATCTCTGCTGCATTCTTACCCTGATTGGCAAGTTCTATGGCATCCAGCACCGATTGCCTCTGCGTAACGGAAATACGCTGATTATTAACAACCTCCACCCTGCCGTCATATTCTTTTGAAAGCATTATGGCTGTCTCGCAAGAACTGGAAAGTCCGCTGGACATCGGTATGTATACGACCTCATCATAATCTTTTAAAAGCTTATCCCAAAGATCAATAACATCTGTCATAACAGGCATGGATGTAGAAATATCGGCATCATTTTCAAGGAGCTCGTAGAATTCTTCCTGCGTCAAATTAATGTCTTCAAAATATAGCTTTCCATCAATATAAAACGGCATCGGAATAACGCTGATACCAAGCTCTTTGGCCGCAGCTTGTGTGATACCGCTGTTGCTGTCCGTAACTATGGCTACCGTACTCAATCTTCCATCTCCTTTTCTCATTTGAACAAAGAGGATTTTATCATACTTTAACTGACTTAACAAGAAAAAAAGGCACAGCATCGATAACATTATCAATGCTGTACCACATTACTTATAGCAAAATTATTCAGAAGCATCATCAAGCAGGTCTTCAATTCCTATCATGAAAGCTTCAGGTAAATCAGACGAGATCGTATATATAGTTTCATCATCATTTAACATCATGTAATAATTTGATGAAATATCATTTTTTTCACCAATTCTCAGCTCATATACGGTTCCGTCGGACATAGTCACCGTGATGATATTTAAAGGTGAATCGAGTCCGTATTCATTTAGCGCAAGAGCATCTTCCACCTTCTCTTCACAGGATACTTTTTCAAGATTATAAACCGCGGAATATACCGCATCATCATCAAGTGTAAGGCTTTCATCTTCGGCATATATCCAGACAGTCTCAGCATCGCCTGATGCATCGGCAGAAGAATCTGATGAAGAATCTCCCGAAGCATTTTCCCGGCTTTCTTCATGCAGCAAGGTGATTGTTTGTCCGTTATTTATAAAACTTACCGATGCAATATCCGAATACTCGATTTCCATCAGCACCTTATTTGCAATATCCTCCTCTTCTTTTTGTTCCAGAGACTTATTGTACATAATAACCCCGCAAAGGGCCACAACGGCTGCAACAAGTATTACAAGAAGGATTAACAGTTGTTTCTTTTGCTTACCCGTCATTAGCGTCTCCTCCTTCTTACCCAGATTATAAGGCCGATAATAATCAGAACAACCGGAACCACTACCGTAAATACAAACGACAGCCTTACGGTGCTTCCTTCGGTAATGGTGAGATAACTCATCTCATAATCTTTAACCGGAATAGATATAGCACTGTCTCCCAAGTCTGCAAGCTTTGAAACAGACGCACCAAAAAATGCCGCATTATTATCTGATACAGATGCATTATAATCATCATTCAAAAAATATAATCCGGATACAACAACCGCAGTAGATGTACTAAGTTCCGCATCTGATTCATCTCCGGAAGCGTCTGCAGATTCACCGTTTGAGACAGCATTTCCATCATCGGAAACAGTTTTTTCCAAAAATGCTATAAGTACCTGCTCTCCCGATAAATCTCCCTCTTCAGCATCATAAGTCGTCATTTCGGACGGATTCATCTTAACAACGCCTTCCTCAGAAGTAGAAGCAATTACAGTAGCTGTAATATCATCCGTATCATCGGAAACAGTAAGACCGGTTCCTGCCGCCAGGATTAGGTACTGTCCAGACATTGACTGTGTAAGATCTGTTGAATTGGGAATAGCCGCAATCATATACGGATATCCCACATAATTCTGGTCTCCGTTATCCAACACAAGACCGCCGGTAGTTCCCATTCCATATACTGAAAGAATCCTGTTAAAGTTTGTCATGTCATCTTCTTGAACGCCTGCCGTTATAAACGCATCTCCTCCCGACTCTAGATAAGAAATGATCTTATCGGCAACCTCATCGGAAAAATCCTTGGCAGGAGCATTGATTATGAGAAAATCACAATCCTCCGGGACACTGTCTTTTGTAAGAAGATCAATCTCTTCATAGGCAATATTCTGTTTATCCAAAACATCCTTAAAATCCGAGCCTACATCCTGCTCATCCTGTCCTGTCAGAATATAAGCCTTGGCGGAAGCCTCACCTGTTACCGTATAAATAGCTCCTGTCAACAGTCCTTCAGCATCATATCCCGTAACAGACTGCGAATACGTAGTATAATCGATTTCATATTCGTAGACATCGCTGTAATCCACCACCTTGGAATTATCTCCCGATACCACAATCATGGAATACTCGGTAGGCGCCGTATCCGTATATGTCTGATAAAACGTCGGATAGGTAGTGGGACTCTTATATTCCACTGTGATGTGAGAGCCGGATGATGCATAGTTGGCAAGTGTCATATCAAGAGTGGTATCACCGCCCTTCGTACCAAGGACATAGATAGTAACGTCATCTTCCATATTCTGAATGAACTCTTTTGTCTGATCTGTAAGTGAATACAGACGATTTCCGGTTACGTCAATAGAGGTAATCGTAGTCGGAAGCAGGCTTACCGCCACGTTGATCACTACGCAAATGGCAACAGTAATTATAATAAAGGTTCCGGAGAAAACTCCTGTAGTAAGACTGGATCTCGTCATCTCCCATCTTCGCTTCTGTATTGACTGTCCAGTCAGAAATAACATCAAAAATATAATCGTCAATAAATAAAGTGTTGAGGTTAGATCAAAGGTTCCGCTCATGAAGTTTAGGCAACGAGTCCGCATATCAAATGCGCTCAATATAGTGGTAAGTATATTGCCATCCGATGATATCATTGAGCAGAATCCCGACATCATGTAGGTCACAAAGATTGCCGCAAAGCATCCCAAAGCACTTATCACTATATTCTCTGTAAGCGATGATATAAACATACCAACGCTTATACAAGCGAGTCCGTAAAGCAAATACCCAAATATGGATGTATACGCCTGCCCCATATCCACAGTACCAAATGCGCTCATGACAAGGGGATAGAACAAAACAACGACAACAGAAATCACAAAAACCAAAGACATGGCAAGAAACTTGCCAAAGACAATAGCCCGCACAGAAACGGGCGCCGTTAATATCAGCTGATCTGTCTTCTGCTTACGTTCTTCGGTAAACACACGCATCGTTAGTATGGGAACAGCAATAAGGAAGAGGAAAATGGCTCCCTGAAGCGAATACGACACATATGGATACGCCTGCAACAAATTGTAGACAGTAAAATAAAGACCGGTGACAAAAAGCATTGCCGCTATAAATACCCATCCAATAACCGAAGTAAATAAGGACTTAAACTCTCTCTTAAAGATCGACAGCATCTTCATCCACCTCCTTTGAATCATCTTCCCCGGTTTTGTTCAAATCATCATCTGTAAGAGCAAGGAATACATCCTCAAGCGATTTATGATCCACCTTAAGTTCCATAACGGGAAGTCCTCTCTTCGCCATTTCAAGTGAAAGAGTTTCTCTTATATCAGCCTTATCCTTAAGTGTAATCACAAATGAGAGTAATGGCTCTCCCGAAACGCTGTCTTTTGGAGGCTCAAGGAAGACGCAATCCTCTATTCCATCCATCATATCAAGTATTTCGAGCACATCTTCCTTCTCTCCTTTGGTACTTACTGTAAGCGTCATACCGCCGGAAACCAGGTTTTCCAGATTATTGACATACTCTGATGCCACAAGTTTTCCCTTTGAAATGATAAAAACATAATCACAAATCTCACTTACTTCCGTAAGTATGTGAGAGCTCAAAATTACCGTATGAGATTTTCCGAGAGACCTGATAAGTTCTCTCATCTCGATTATTTGTTTGGGATCTAAGCCCACTGTGGGCTCATCAAGAATGATGATCTCCGGAAGGTTAATCATCGCCTGAGAAAGACCGACTCTCTGTTTATAACCTTTTGAAAGGTTTTTAATAAGGCGCCCTCTTATTTCCGAGACTCCGGTAATCTCGCAAACCTCATTTACGGAATCTTTAATATCCTTCTTTTCGACGCCTTTAAGCTCTGCAACAAAAAAAAGGTATTCCTCCACCGTCATATCCTGATAAAGCGGAGGCATCTCCGGAAGATAACCTATGCATTTTTTTGCTTCAATGGGATCTTTTAAGATATCATGACCGTTTATGATTACCGAGCCGGAAGTAGCTCCGATATAGCCGGTGATAATATTCATTGTAGTGGATTTACCGGCGCCGTTAGGACCTAAAAAGCCGTAAATCCTGCCACTTTCAACGGTTAGAGACAAATCATCCAAAGCAACGTGATCACCGTATTTTTTGGTAAGATGGCTGATTTCTATCATGTTGTTGTACCTACCCTCTTCAAAAATTTCAGATGGTATTTAACAACAACTTTGTGTATTCTGTGTGAATCCTAAAAACCGGACACACTTATTTCATGATCTTCGATATATTTCTGCTCAAACTCTTCCTGCGGAATGGGTTTTGAGAAATAATACCCCTGGAAGCATCTGCAACCGTTATTAATCAGAAATTCAAGCTGCTCTTCAGTTTCAACACCCTCGGACACTACGGGAATCCCGAGTTTTTCCGCCAACCTGAGCACAAACTCTATTATAGTCATTGCCCGCTTATTATTATCTGCCTTCCTTAAGAACAACATATCCAGCTTAAGAACATCAATCGGAAGGTCTTTTAGCATATTAAGCGAGGAATAACCACTTCCAAAGTCATCCATTTCCACTATAAATCCATATTCACGAAGCCTGTTTATTATACCAAGTCTTCTGTCAAGATCAGTCATCATCGCGGTTTCTGTAATCTCAAGACGAAGTTTTTCAGCTCTGATGTGGTATTTTTCCACCAGATTGACAAAGCACTTATATATATCCACAAAATAGAAGTCCTTCGGTGAAATATTGACCGAAAGATAGTAATCTATTCCCCTTTCCTGCCAATTGTTAAGAATCTTGCAGGCACATTCCCATATATAACGATCAACTCGTACTATCATTCCATTCTTTTCAAAAATATCTATAAATCGACCCGGAGCAAGGAATCCCTCGGTAGGATGCTCCCACCTGACCAAAACCTCGGCACCCAGGGGATTTCCTTTTTCATCCACCTGCACCTGGAAAAACGGCAATATCTGACCTTCATCTATAGCCTTGTCTATTGAGCCGATAATCTTTTGTTCGAATAAAGAATTATCCCTTATGGTATCGTCATAATATGCTATTCTTATCTGGAGGTCATCTTTGATCCTGCTTATCGCCATAAAGGCACGGTCAAACATTACAGATACCGGAACAGATCTGTCGGCAATCTCATAAACACCAATATGAATTACTATCTGATACGGATACTCACCCCTCATAATGGACACATTGCCGGTTTGTTTGCGGAAGAACTCCAAATCAAAGCTTTCTTTCTTCATGAGCAGGCCAAACTTATCTCCGCTAATCCTGCCAAATACGATATTTCCCTTATCATATCTTTCAACTGTACGGGCAATATTCACAAGGATACTGTCACCGACATCTGTACCGAATATGTCATTTATCATCTTAAAATCCTTGATATCGGAGGTAATAATCAGATATTCACTGTCGGGATTCTCATTAAGGCAACGCCTTACTTCCCCGAAAAGTGACTCGGAATTAAGAATACCGGTAAGAGAATCGTGGGTAGCAAGATATCTTTCACTTTCATGCCGCATTTCTTCTTTTGTCCTGTCATCAACAGACACAAAAGATCCGAAGAATATGCCTTTGTTGTCCTTTAATTTGTGATACTCGACCCTATAGACCTTGTCTCCCATAACAGAAGGTACTTTTCTGGTACATTCAAAATAATCCTGATCATCTTTATATGAATCACCGATAATATTATCGAGTTCGGTCTTAACGCCCAAAAAGCCTTTATGCTTGATATCAAACAATTCCCACCCCTGTTTGTTGGCATAAATACACTTATTTGATGTATCAAAAAAAACAACTGCAGAATTAAAATTCTGTACCACTTCTGAGAGCATAACCTCGCGAACAAAGCGGGGAGTATATACAAGACTGAAGTAATAGAAGAACAATCCACAAATGGCATATCCTATCATCGACATATCAATAGGCGAACCGATAAAGATACAAATCGCTTCCCATATACCAACTACAACTATTCCCTCAAGAAGGAAGATGTACCTTAAGATGTAGAGTGTAGATGTCCGCTTGATCTTAGTAACGAAGCAGCCAAAAGACTCAAGAACAATAAGAAATGATATCAAAAGATGAATATAATGATACCAGTTGGACTCGAGGGCATAAAATACCCCTTCCTCATTTGATATGCTCACCTGAGTAATGTGGAAAACATGACCGAAAAAGACATTGAGAATAACCATTAAACAGTCAAATCCCATAATGATAGCCGTCAAAAGTCTGCGCCGCTTCAGTGCATAAGGCAGCCCACAGTATTTGACGGTAAAGTCCAAAAGATAATAGATCATTATGTTCGTACCGCAAAGGTAGAGCACAAAAGCCCAATAACATATTGTCTCATCGTGGGCAAAAACTATGACAAGATTTGCAAAAACCGGAATGAGCGCGGAAAGCAAAAGCCTTCTGACATATGGCGCAATCTCACGACGACTGCGAAATGTAAAAACCGCACACATAAATGTAGCTGTGGCGAGTATAAATAAAACTGTAGTAAAAATAAACATAACCCTAAACTCCGATCAATGATCAGTCCCCTTGAAGTTGTTAATATTGTATCAAAAAGTATGGAAAATGTTAAGGGGACTTAAACACTAATCTTAAGAATATTTTTGTACAATTTTACGTCTTGTGGCAAAATATGCCACCGCAAGCAAACTTGCCGCCACTCCCCAACTGATAGGGTAAACATTCATAAGCATCGCAAAAGTCGGGTTGTTCGTAAATACTGTCATTACCCAAAAAATCCTGATTCCGCACACAGCAAACAATGAGATAACAGCCGGAGGTAAAGATGTTCCGTATCCTCGCATTGAGCCCGAAAAGATCTCCATAAGCACGTTTATCCCCTCAAAGGGAAGAATATACATAAGTCGGATAAAACCAAAGGAAAGCACGGTTTCATCCGTATTAAACAACATGAGCAAAGGTTTACCAAACAAAAGAAGTAACAAGGAGAATGCCATCCCGAATACTACTCCTATTATTCCGCTTGTCAGCGTAACTTTCCCACAGCGCTTTATCTTGCCGGCGCCAAAATTCTGACCGATAAATGTGGTCGAAGCCTGACCAAAGGCATTTACAATATAAAATACAGCAATCTCAATATTGAATGCAGCAGAAGACGCCGCCATAATTTCCGTGCCCAAATTATTAATTGCTGATTGTATAAGTATGTTTGACACAGAAAATACCATACCCTGAAGACCGGCAGGCAATCCTATCTTCAACATTACAACAGCCGTTTTTTTGGTAATGGCAATTTTTTTGATATCAAGTCTTATATCATCATTTCTTTTCAGAAGTCCTATAAACATCATTCCCGAACTTACGACATTTGCGATAACAGTAGCAATAGCCACACCCTCTGCACTCATACCGCAGACAAGTATAAAGAATAAATTGAGAATAACATTGACAATCCCACTGGTTACAAGACAGATAAGAGGTGTCCTTGTATCTCCCTGGCTCCTGTAGATAGCAGATTCAAAATTGTACAGGAGTATGACCGGCATTCCACCCATATATATACGCAGGTAAAGTACCGCCATGGGCAGCACATTATCCGGCACAGACATCGCCCTAAGCATTGGCTCCGAAGCAAACTGGCCAATCAAAGCCAAAGCAATACCGAATACAATAGCCAGGCAAACCGCGGTATGAACGCCTTTTTTTATGCCCTCCTTATCCATCTGTCCCGTATAACGGGCAATAACAACATTGGCACCTACAGATACTCCTATAAAAAGGTTCACAAAAAGACCGATGACCGGGGCATTAGATCCTACCGCGGCCATCGCTTCTGCACTCACGAACGAACCTACGACGGCTACGTCCGCTGCGTTAAACAACTGCTGAAGGATGCCTGTTAAAGCCAAAGGTAACGCAAAAATAAGTATCTTGTCCCACAGACTTCCTTCCAGCATATTTATGTTTTTAGTTTTTTGAGTCTTTCCCTTTCTCATTTTGCTTTTCTTCTTTCTTTGAATTGTTGTCCTTCATCATCCTGTCTTTTTTTGCAAAGTGCCTTATTATAAATATAACAACAAGGATGATCACCACAGTAAACAGTATCTGTGGCATAAATATCAATATTGCAGCGAAGACCAATCTAAACCAATTCCCTATACCGTCAAGATTTTCAATAAATCCTTCGCTAATTTTCTCGAAGTATCCCTTTTCTTCAGTCGGGGTATAATTTTTTACCTCAGTAATGTTGAGATTAACCGTGGTGTAATCTATCTGATTATTCATGGTTCTAAGCTGAGACTCAAAACTCTCTATTTCATATCTGACATTTGTAAGTTCAGATTGAACAGTAATGATATCCTCTATTGTCTCAGCCTTCTCAAGCATCGAAAGAAGAGCTTCCTCCTCCGTACGAAGCGCTTTTAAATGGCTTTGGGTATCCACATACGAAAGTGTGATGTCATCCGTATTTGTGGTCATTTGGGTAATGTTTGATTCTTCAGAAACCGTGTTCAAAAAAGAATCAACAGAATCCGCCGGAACCCTTATTACAAGTTCACCATAAGAAAGCGGTTCTCCTTGCTGATCATATGAATACTCGGAGTTGATACTGGTCGACTCCATGTATCCTCCTACAGAAGCAGCCTCTCTTTCTACAGAGCCTACAAGCTCATCAAAGCTCTCTGTCTCAGCAGAAATGTATATGGTGGTAATGAGTTTTCTTTCAGAGACGGAATCGCCTGATGAAGTTACGGATGCCGCATCTTCAACCGTAACAGAATCTTTGTTCTCTGCATTGACACCATAGTCCGAAATTCCGTTATCATCATAATACTCTCCGCCTTCTGCTCCGCCATCGTCGGTAAGAGCTTCTGTTGCTCCCTCTTCATATGCCATACCGGCGCCATATTCTCCGACGGAATCTGTGTTGAAATCATTTGAGGAGCCACTTCTTTCGACAGAGTCACATCCCGCAAAAGCCAGAACAGATATCATCAATACTATGCACAACCAGTTAAATCTTTTCATATTTCTTCCTCCCGGCTAAATCAGGAATACACACATCATGTCTTAAACATGACTGATTTTCCTTTAAAATTGACGACATTTCCCCACTACAGTATACGCCGTTCTTCTCATAAATCAAACCGAAAATGACTTTTCAATTACTCTTCTTGAGCATATAATGTTAGCATGAACACACAGATAATCAACAAAAGAAATTTACCTTCAAGATTGAAAAATCGTGTCTTTACGATGATCAGCATCAATGATAGAAACGATTTTCTCGATACACTCGGAAATCTTATCATAGTTGCTTCCATCATCATAAATCTGATAATCCTGATTGCCGACACCTTTGCAATTCCGGAGTCAATATCTTCGATAATTGATGTCATCGAATATATTACCGTATTTATATTCATTCTTGAATACATTGCAAGAATATGGACCGCGGATCTTCTTTATCCCGAAAAAAAACACTTAAATGCGGTTTTCGCCTTTATATTTTCCACATACGGCCTGATAGATCTTTTATCTATTCTCCCGTACTTTCTGCCAACCGCAGCATTCTCGGGTTTCGTAGCCCTAAGAATACTAAGAGTGTTCCGTATCTTCAAGCTGTTCAGGATCAACTCACGTTATGATTCGTTCAACGTCATAACCGACGTACTAAAAGAACGTAAGAGTCAGATCCTGTCATCTT
>CAJOOT010000124.1 GCA_905236215.1 uncultured Eubacterium sp. | reverse complement strand
CCGTCAAGGCTATCTAAAATGGAAATATCTTTCAAAAATGAACTTTTTGAAAGCTGTCGAAGAAGTTCGACAAGGGAATAATAACATACTTTGTTAAGGTATGGAAGAGAAAAATACGAAAATACGAAATACTTTCTTTTGAAAATGCAGAAATTATGAAGGAATCACCACCACGGATGGAAAACTTGATTACACAGCATTAAATCTAAGCACCTTTGATGAAGGCGAAAGACCTTATGATACTTCTGCCGTATTCAAGATTGTAGTTAAATAAACATTCCTCAGATCTTAACACCCAAAAACCCCACCCTCCATTACGGAAGGTGGGGTTTCGTTGATTAAATATTCATCTCTTTCTGTCTCTTCTTATTCTTACTATCGCGACCGCTTCTGCCACTATCGCCGAGCACAGACACAGAATAATGGCAAGCATGATATTGCCGTTTCCGAATACAGAAGCAGTAAGCTCTGCATCGTTTGAATCAGGATCTTTTTCCCCTATGGCAGGTTCATTTTTGAAATACGAGTCCTTTGCCTCAATAAGCTTAATATAATTATAAGGATAATGCGGTGCTATGATCTTCTTTGCGTTTGCTGCTATGGTGCATATATGCCAGAGACTATGATTTATAGTTCCGAATTCCGTTGCATTCAGATATCCTTCATAATATCCGTACGTATAACCTCTGCTGTATGCATCCTGATCTTTTATTCCTGAAGGAGCATCTCCGGATGCACTGTTATAATCCACTTTATCCAAGCCATTATCGTATCCTTCTAAATATCCGTCATTATATCCGGTAGACCAGCTTTCTTTGACATTTTCGTCGTCGGAATCTTTCCCGTCCTCGTTGTTTTTCAGATCATCGCTGTGTTCTTTTTTTGTCTTTTTGTAAAGGGTGCTGTCTCCTTCAAGATTCTCATTGTTTGAAAAGTCATTCCATACGATAGGCAGTAAGATATACCCCAAATCATCCAACGCGTCTTTAAGCTTCTTGTTCTCATCCTTTGTAATATTTGAATCGGAATAGGTATCATCAAGTACTTTCTTGGCTAAATTGATAACGGTTGAATATGCCTGATCTCTGGTTTTTTCGTTGTAAAGTTTGAAAAAGGCTTCCAAAAGAGTTGACATATTAGTTTCATTTGTCAATTCTTTGACGTATTTATCTTTAAAGAAATCCCCAAGTGCTCTTCTTTCGTCGGAGTTTCTCCCGAAATATGCCCGTAATAATTTATCTACATGACTTTCAAATTTGTCGGAATATGTTTCTCTGCTGATGAATTCATCATTTGCTATCCAGCTAATAAGGTTTTGGGCAAACTTGGCCATAGTAATGGATCCGTCACTTTGATAAGGCTCATCCTTCTTTGACAGTGCTGCCATAATATCAAGCTTTTTTCTTACCAGTCGAGTATTTTTTGTATTCATTACTTCTTTTACTCCACAGTTGGTAAAGCCCCAATCTTCCGGTATCATGTATATTATTATGTCATTTTCATCTACGCAGTTATGGATATTCTCATATGTTTCATCATCTATGGAACCGGCCGGCGCTTCAAAGGTATATACATAAAAATCCTCCTCTTTGATGCCGTAACTCCCCAGATTCTGATTCATGTATTTTCCGAAAAGATCCGCAACCGAACCTCCCCTTGAGTATCCTGCCACCCATATCTTTGACGGACTTACGGAATACTCCTTGATATAATCATCAAGATCGTCTTTTACTTTCTTTGCACTGTCACTAAAGCCCTTTGCATCTCCTTCTTTTCCCAAGGTAAAGTCCGATATCCATTCCAATTCATATCTTCCCCGGATAGATATGGCCACGAGCTCTTCATCACCTATTGTCTTATGCGCTATCGTGACTCCGATGGTGTCTGCATCTTCTTTCGTATCATAGCCCTTAATATCCAAAAATCCCGTCTTCTCGAGAAGATCCGCTACATCTTCATTACTTCCCAGTGTCATGTTTGACATGGCAAGCGCCGCAGACATAGACCTTAAGTGAGAACTCGGCTCTTTGGAAGAGTCCTTAAAATAATCATCCGAATAATAGAACTTGTGAGTAGAGCCGTCATCTTCGAAGTATGAGCACTCATATTCCCCGGATATGATATTGTAATATCCGTCATTATTATCAGTTACTTTTTCGTCAGCGAAGGCTGTTATCCCCGAACACAACATGCTAACAACCATTACCTCCGCCATTAGTTTTTTTGTAATATTTTTCATATATAACTCCTCCCTTGTGCCCACAACGCTCACATTTGTATATACATATTATATCATGATTTTAGACAATTTTTCACCTACTTGGCAAAGATATTTTATTATCTTTTTCTAAGTTCTTTAAAAAAACTCGTAAGCATTGCACCGCATTCATCCCCGAGAATTCCGCGCGTTATGTCAACTCGGTGGTTGAACCTCTTCTCCTGAAGAAGATTTAGTATGGAGCCGCAGCAGCCCGCCTTGGGATTCATGGCTCCTATCACTACTCTGTCAATCCTGGCTTGCACTATGGCTCCGGCGCACATCTGACATGGCTCTAAAGTCACATACAGGGTACACCCCTCAAGACGCCAGTCACCTGTCTTTTTGCACGCTTTATCAATGGCAATAAGCTCCGCGTGAGATAAAGTATTGCCCGCGGTAATACGTTTGTTGTAACCCCGGGCTATTATTTTATCATCCTTTACTATCACACAGCCTATGGGAACCTCATTGAGTTCCCCGGCTTTTAGAGCCTGTCTTACGGCCTGTTTCATATATTTTTCGTCTGTTGTCATCTGTACTCTCCGAGAATATCCGAAAGTTTTGCAAACTCTTTGAGGCCTAAAGCCTCTCCACGCACAGTTTCGGGATAACCTATTGAAGTGATGGCATTGATTATATCAGCCTTTTCTATGGGAAAACCAAGACCGTTTGCCAGGCCATTGGCAAGAGTCTTTCTGCGTTGATTAAAAGACGCCCTGATAAGAGAAAACATGAGTTTTTCATCCTTGACCATAACGGGCGGCTCCTTCCTTCTTATGAGATTTACCACACAGCTGGACACTTTGGGTCTGGGATTAAAGCATTCCGGCGGCACTTCTATCTCTATGGACATCTCTGCGTAATATTGAACCGCTAATGATATAGCTCCGCAGTCTCTGCTACCGGGCGCAGCTGCCATTCGCTCTGCCACTTCCTTTTGTACCATGACAGTGATGGAATCTATGGGGAGCCTCTTCTCAAGCAGCATTGTTATAACAGGTGTTGTGATGTAATATGGAAGATTCGCTATCACACGAAAAGCTCCGTCCTCAAGAGTATCCTTTGCTATAGCCTCTATATCTGTCTTTAGAATATCCGCCTGTATCAACCGGAAATTATCATAACCTGTCATAACAACGTTTAGAACAGGTATAAGATCCGAGTCTATCTCCACTGCCGTAACATGCGCCGCATTCTCGCAAAGAAGTTCGGTCAATGCTCCCCTTCCCGGACCTATCTCAAGTACATGATCCTTGGGTCCCACACCGGAGCACTCTATAATGCCGGACAACACTCTCTTATCATTAAGGAAATTCTGTCCGTATTTTTTTTTGGCCAAAACGGCTCCTTTATAGCCCTTTCTACCCAATCGAATAGAACCTCCTTGCATTCTTTTCGGTGATATCTATAACTTCTTCTCTGTCCATACCTCTTAAGGCTGCTATCTCATCAACCACATAATTGATATGTGTAGAATCATTTCGCTTTCCTCTGTTTGGTTCAGGCGCCAGATATGGACAATCCGTTTCAAGAAGCAGCTTGTCTATAGGCATATTTTTTGCCACTTCTTTAAGCTTTTTTGCATTATTAAAGGTGACTACTCCGCCTATACCCAGATAACATCCCATATCGAGAAAACGCTCCGCCATTTCTTCCGAATAGGAGAAGCAATGTATTACCACGGGAATATCCTCTGCGTGAAGAGACTTTAAAATATCGTACGTATCTTGAGCCGCCTCTCTGCTGTGTATGATAACAGGCATATTCTCCTCATAAGCCAAAGAAAACTGCCTCTCAAACCACGCTCTCTGAAGGCGCCGCACTCCGTCATCCTTCTCCCAGTAATAGTCAAGGCCAATCTCGCCCACAGCCACCACCTTCGGGTCGTGAACATGCTTCTTGAGCCATGGGAATGTATCCTCGTCCAGACATGCTATGTCCGAAGGATGTACTCCTATGGCCGCATAGATAAACGGATACTTTTGTGCCAAATAAAGGCTGTTCTCGCTGGTTTTTAAATCCGCTCCCACATTAACGACAGTGCCGACCCCATGGTCTTTAAGACCGGTCAGCACTTTTTCTCTGTCGTCATCAAATTTATCGTCGTCATAATGAGCATGGGTATCAAATATCATGCTTTAAGCTCCTTAGCTTTTTCGAGGACTTCCTTGAGATCCTTTCTGGCAAACAGGATTTCAGGCTTTTCCACTACTTTTTTTCCGCTCTCATAAAGACCAAATTGGCCAAGTTTATCAAAGCCCCTTCGCTCTGTATTTAACTGGGACAATATTTTCTCTGCAGTAGATGGCATAACAGGGCCTATGAGCTCTGCGCCTATGGCTATACTCTCTACCAGATTGTAGAGAACGGTAGCAAGACGCGCCTTCTTGTCTTCATCCTTTGCAAGTACCCAGGGCTCTGTTTCGTCTATGTATTTGTTGCAACGTTTGAAAAGATCCATAACTATCGAAATGCCATCCGCCACATGATAGTCATCCATCTTCTCTTCTACTTTTGACGCGGTTGACATAACCACCTCTTTTAAATCTTCATCAACCGGCTCTTTTACTCCCTCATCTGATACCACTCCGTCGAAATACTTATTGCTCATGGAAATGGTTCGGTTGACCAGATTTCCAAGTGTATTGGCAAGGTCTGAGTTGAAACGCTCGGTCATAATCTCCCATGAGATTACTCCGTCATTTTCGTAAGGCATTTCATGAATCACCAAATAGCGTACCGCATCTACTCCGAACAGCTCCACCAACTCATCGGCATAGAGGACATTACCTGTGGATTTGGACATCTTTCCTCCCGACTGCAAAAGCCACGGATGTCCGAATACCTTTTGGGGAAGAGGCTCATCAAGAGCCATAAGGAATATAGGCCAGTATATAGTATGAAAACGTACTATATCCTTACCTATAAGGTGAAGATCCGCAGGCCAAAGCTCCTTGTACTGATCGGAGGAACCATCCGGATCGTAGCCTATCTTGGTAATATAGTTTGTAAGGGCATCAAGCCATACATATACGGTATGCTCCGGATCGAAGGTAACGGGAATACCCCATTTGATGCTGGTTCTGGAGACACAAAGATCTCTTAGACCCGGCTTTAGGAAATTGTTCACCATCTCATTCTTACGGGATACAGGCTGAATGAACTCAGGAT
>CAJOOT010000123.1 GCA_905236215.1 uncultured Eubacterium sp. | reverse complement strand
TATTTAATATCTGCGAGGCCGGCGATCACTTTTTGGCATCGTCGTCAATATACGGAGGTACATACAACCTCTTCGGCACCACCATGAAGAAAATGGGCATCGAATGCACCTTTTATGATAACGATATTACCGACGAGGAGTTTGAAAACCTTTTTAGAGACAACACCAAATGCGTGTTTGGAGAAACTCTCACCAACCCTACGGTGCGTGTATACGATATAGAGCGCTTTGCAAAGATTGCACATGCTCACGGAGTACCTCTTATTATTGACAATACTTTCGCCACTCCGGTCAATTGCCGACCAATAGAGTGGGGAGCTGACATTGTTACCCATTCCACTACCAAATATATGGACGGACATGCTGTCGGAGTGGGTGGAGCCATTGTGGATTCGGGCAATTTTGACTGGAAGGCGTATGCAGACAAATTCCCGGGACTTACCACTCCTGATGAGTCGTATCATGGGCTTACCTATGCGGACAAGTTTGGAAAGGCTGCATACATTACCAAGGCCACAAGTCAGTTGATGAGAGACTTGGGTTCTATTCAGTCTCCGCAGAATGCGTTCTACTTAAGCAATGGCTTAGAGTCGCTCCATGTCAGAATGCAGCGTCACTGTGAAAATGCCCAAAAAGTGGCGGAGTTTTTGGAAAATCATGAGAAGGTTGCATGGGTGAATTATCCTGGCTTAGAGAGCAATCCGGATCATGAGCTGGCATTAAAATATATGCCCAAAGGATCAAGCGGCGTACTTTGCTTCGGAGTCAAGGGCGGAAGAGCTGCATCCATTGATTTTATGGATAAGCTTGAGATGATCTCCATTGTGACACATGTGGCCGATGCGCAGACTTGCCTTCTTCATCCTGCAAGCCATACACACCGCCAGATGAGCGATGAGGAGCTTCTTGCAGCAGGCGTCAAGCCGGATCTTATCAGGCTTTCTGTGGGGCTCGAAAATGTAGATGATATCATTGACGATATCAGGAAAGGGCTGGCAAATGTTCGGTAAGATAGGAAGAAACGATCCCTGCTGGTGCGGATGCGGAAAAAAATACAAATCCTGCCATATGGAATTTGATGAGCGCCTAAAGCAACTTAAAAACGAGGGGCATACAGTGCCCGGAAGAAACCTTATAAAGACACCTCACGATATTGAAATGATCAAAAAGAGCGCGAAAATCAACATGGCGTGTCTTGATGAAGTAGCCGAAAAAATTCATGTTGGAATGAGTACTCAGGATATAGATGATATTGTGGCCCATGTTACCGAAAAAATGGGAGGAATCCCGGCGTGTCTCAACTATGAGGGTTACCCCAAGACAGTTTGCACATCCATAAATGATGTGGTGTGTCACGGCATTCCATCGAAGGAGGAAATACTTGAGGAAGGTGATATCATCAATGTGGATTGTTCCACCATCCTTGACGGATATTTCTCGGATTCGTCCCGTATGTTTGTGGTGGGCGGAGAGACAGACCCTGCCTGGCAGAAACTTGTAGATGATGTAAAAAAGAGTGTTGAAATCGGCTTAGAGCATGTAATTCCCTGGGAGCCCATGGGAAATATGTCTGACGCCATCAATCAGTTTTGCATGTCTCAGGGTTACGAGGTGGTGCGTGAGATAGGTGGTCACGGTTGCGGAAAAGAATTCCATGAGGATCCCTTTGTTAGCTATGTAATCCCCCAAAATACCGGCATGATAATGGCTCCGGGTCTGTGCTTTACCATAGAGCCTATGGTCAATATGGGCAGCCATAATGTTTTGGTGGATGAGGATGACGAATGGACTGTATTTACCGAAGACGGCAGTCTGTCCGCGCAGTGGGAAGTGCAGCTTGTGGTAACCGATGATGGTTACGAATTATTGAGTTGGTAAAAGTTAAAACTTTGTTAAAAAATTGATAAACTATTATTAACTATAGGCATTGACTATTACCACTTTAAAGTGATAAACTTAACGAGGCTATAGAGAGGTCAGACGCTGCGTTCAGCGGCTGACCTTTTGTTGCCATGAGAGATTATTTGTATTTTTTATGTGTATTGAAGGGAGAGATTTACAATGAAGAAAATGAGTAAAATTCTGTCACTTGCGCTTGCAGGATGCATGGCTTTTGGCCTTGCGGCTTGCGGCTCGGAAGGATGCGGTACAGAAGGAGAATCTGCTGCATCGGGTGCAGCTGTTGCACAGAGCGCATCAGCAGATGCATCAGGCTCTGCATCCGGTAATGCCTCTGCTGATGTATCGGGATCCGCACTAACAGTAGTAGAAGGTACAGCTTCAGGTACTATCAAACTTGGCGGTATCGGACCTCTTACCGGAGCGGCAGCTATCTATGGAAATGCCTGCAAGAACGCTGCAGAGATTGCTGTAGAAGAGATTAACGCACTTGGCACAGGTCTTCAGTTCGAGCTTGACTTCCAGGATGACGAGCACGATGCTGAGAAGTCTGTCAACGCATACAACAACCTCAAGGACTGGGGTATGCAGGTTCTCGTTGGTACCACTACTACCAACCCATGTATCGCAGTTTCAACAGAGTCAAATGCAGACCGCATATTTGAACTTACACCGTCAGCTTCATCTACTGATGTTATAGGTGGACAGCCGGATGCAGACGGAAACGTAACAATTGCCCGTAAGGACAATGTTTTCCAGATGTGCTTCACAGACCCGAACCAGGGTACTGCTTCCGCACAGTATATATCAGAGCAGAAGCTTGGTACAAAGATTGCTGTTATCTACAACAACTCTGATGCGTATTCAACCGGTATCTACACGAAGTTTGCAAAGGAGGCTGAGGAGCTTGGATTAGAGATTGTATCTACCACTACTTTCACGGATGATACAGCTACCGACTTCTCGGTTCAGCTCAACGATGCAAAAAACGCAGGTGCAGATCTGCTGTTCCTTCCCATTTACTATACACCGGCATCGCTTATCCTTCAGCAGGCTGATTCAATGGGCTATGCACCCAAGTTCTTCGGCGTAGACGGTATGGATGGTATCCTTGATATGGAAGGATTTGACACTTCTCTTGCAGAGGGTGTTATGCTCCTTACACCTTTCTCGGCTGATGCAGATGACGCTGCTACACAGAACTTTGTTGCCAAGTATCAGGAAAAATACGGTGAGACACCGAACCAGTTTGCAGCTGATACCTATGACTGCGTATACATGATCTACAATGCATTGCAGAAAGCAGGTGTATCTGCTGACATGAGCAATGAAGATATCTGCGATGCCCTTATCGGCGTGGTTACTTCAGGAGATTTCTCATTCAACGGACTTACAGGTGATAAAATGACTTGGTCTGATTCGGGTGAGGTTTCAAAGGATCCCAAGGGTATGGTTATCCAGAACGGCGCTTACGTAGGTATGGAATAGTATAATATATTATATTATGTCAACTGTTGACGGGGCGTCTTCGGGCGCCCCGTCAGTTTGAAGGCGGTTCAAACAGCCAGCGGAGCGGATTGAGAATATCTGCTTTACTATAAGGAATTGTACGGAATGGAGGAATGAGCCATGAATATGCTCGCAAACCTTATAAACGGTTTGAGCCTGGGCTCGGTATATGCCATCATAGCTTTGGGTTATACGATGGTATACGGTATTGCCAAGATGCTGAACTTCGCACATGGAGATGTCATCATGGTGGGCGGTTATATGTGCTTCTTTGCTACGGGATATTTCGGTATGCCGCCTGTAGTGGGTGTTGTCATTTCCGTAGCGGTCTGCACGGCATTAGGTATCGTGATAGAGAGACTTGCATACAAGCCTCTTAGGGGAACTACGTCCCTTGCGGTTCTTATTACCGCTATCGGAGTCAGCTACTTCCTGCAGAACGCTGCATTGCTTTTGTGGGGATCTGACCCTAAGGTATTTAACAGTGTTGTTTCATTACCGACGATACGTCTTTTCGATGATCAGCTTACGATCACGGGAGAAGCCGTAGTCACTATTGTTGTCTGCATCATCATTATGATCGGACTTACCTGGTTTACCAAAAACACCAGGTCGGGAAAGGCCATGCGTGCCGTTTCTGAGGATCAGGGCGCAGCTCAGCTTATGGGTATCAACGTAAACAGCACTATTTCGCTTACCTTTGCTATCGGTTCCGGACTTGCAGCCATAGCAGGTGTACTTCTGTGCTCGGCATATCCTACGCTTATGCCAACTACCGGGTCGATGCCGGGTATCAAGGCATTTGTAGCAGCAGTACTCGGAGGTATCGGATCCATTCCCGGAGCCATGTTGGGCGGAGTACTTTTGGGTGTTATCGAAATATTCAGTAAAGCATACATTTCCACTCAGCTTTCCGATGCAATAGTGTTTGCAGTGCTTATAATCGTGCTGCTCATCAAGCCCACAGGTCTTCTTGGCAAGAAGATCCGTGAGAAAGTATAGGGGGGTGAATTGCGTTGACTGCAGACAAAAAGAAATCATTCAAGAGCAACCTCATCACCTATATTATGGTCATTGTTGCGTTTGTCGTGGTACAGACCATTGACGGAGCTGGCATTCTCTCAAATTCAATCTCGGGACTTCTGGTGCCGATATGCGCATATATCTGTATGGCTGTTTCGCTCAACCTTTGCGTAGGTATATTGGGTGAACTTTCATTGGGACACGCAGGCTTTATGAGCGTGGGAGCCTTTTCGGGAGTTATAGCCTGCATTGGCCTTCAGGGTGTTGTGCCCAATGATATAGTAAGGCTTATTCTGGCTATAATTATAGGCGGAGCCATAGCAGGTTTCGCCGGCGTCATCATCGGTATTCCGGTACTTCGCCTTTCGGGGGACTATCTGGCAATAGTTACGCTGGCATTTGGTGAGATAATCAAAAACATACTCAACAACATATACATTGGCATTGATGCATCGGGACTTCATTTTTCTATGAAGGATACCGCATCTTTGGGAATGACC
>CAJOOT010000122.1 GCA_905236215.1 uncultured Eubacterium sp. | reverse complement strand
GAACAACCTTCTTTTCGAGCTTCATGATATGACCCTTCTTTCCTGGACATTTGTATTTGTTACAAATGTTACAAATTTGTTACCGAGAGATAATATCACTGTTTAATATTTTTGTCAAATTTGTAAAATTTTCGCAACAAAAAAGCGCCACCCAAAGGCGACGCTCCATATATCGATTTTAAAACGTTAAAGCTTTTTCCTGAGTTCTTCTCCGAGTTCCTCATATCCCGGTTTTCCCAACAACGCAAACATATTCTTTTTGTAACTCTCCACACCGGGCTGATCAAAGGGATTAACTCCCAACATATATCCACTCACGCCGCATGCAAACTCAAAGAAATAGAATAATGCCCCCAGACTCTTTTCCCCGGTATCCTTCATGTGAACGATAAGATTGGGGACTCCGCCTTCCGTATGCGCCAAAACAGTTGCGTACATAGCATTCTTGTTCACGAAATCCATGGTCTTCCCTGCGAGATAATTAAGTCCGTCCAAATCTTCTTCATCTTCGGGAATCTCCACCTGTGATCCGGGCTCATCTACGCATAATACGGTTTCAAACATGATACGCTGTCCATCCTGAATGTACTGTCCCATGGAATGAAGATCAGTCGTAAGGTCAACCGATGCCGGAAAAAGACCTTTTTTGTCTTTGCCTTCGCTCTCCCCGAAAAGCTGCTTCCACCATTCAGCAACATAATGAAGACCGGGCTCATAATTGGCCATCAATTCCACACTCTTTCCCTGATCAAGAAACACATTACGCATAGCAGCATATGTAAGTGCTTCATTGTCTTTTCCGTCTGTATCTTTAAGACGCTGCATTTCTTCTGCAGCTCCGCTCATAAGCTCATCTATATCCACGCCGCTTACGGCTATTGGTAAAAGACCAACTGCCGTAAGTACCGAATATCTGCCACCCACATCGTCAGGGACCACAAAAGTTTCATACCCCTGAACATCAGAAAGACTCTTCAATGCACCCTTTTTCTTGTCTGTAGTGGCATAGATACGCTTTGCAGCACCTTCCTTCCCGTATTTGGTCTCCAATATTTCCCTGAAGATACGAAAGGCTATTGAGCTTTCGGTGGTAGTGCCTGATTTGGAAATAACATTCACCGAAAAATCCTTTCCGCGCAAAGCTTCAATAAGATCCGTCATATAAGTGCCGCTAAGCTGATTTCCCACAAAGAATATTTCCGGCGCACCGTGGATTTTACGGGCATTATCACCCTCATTGTAGAAGCTGTGCCTCAAGAACTCTATAGCGGCTCGTGCTCCAAGGTATGACCCTCCTATGCCTATTACCACCAGCGCTTCGGAATCCTTGCGGATACGTTTTGCCGCTTCTTTTATCCGGGCAAATTCTTCCTTATCGTAAGAGGTCGGAAGATTCACCCAACCGATAAAATCATTGCCGGCTCCCGTACCTTTAAGCAATACGGAACGAGCCTTATCCGCTCTTTCCAGAGCCGCATCAAACTCGTCCGGCGAAAAAAACTGTGTGGCCTTATTGCAGTCCAGTGATATATAATTCATTTCCTTTTACCCCCTATGCATTTCCCGAAGCAATATCGTTTATCATAGAAAAAATAGTGGACACAGCATCGTATGCGTTGCTCTTTTCCATGGCTTCTATGTATTTTTCACGATTAGAATACACGCTGTCTACTGCTTTAATGACTGTCTCTGCATTAAAAGGCTCATCTGCATCCTCTTCTTTCACAACAAAAGAAAACCCCTGTTTTTCAAAAGAAGCTGCATTCAGCAACTGATCTCCGCGACTTGCCGAAAGCGGAAGAGGTATCAAAACATTTGGTTTTTTCAGTGCTACCAGTTCACATATGGAATTGGCACCGGCTCTTGAAACCACCACTTCTGCTGCCGCAAAGATATGACGCAGTTCTCCCTTTACGTATTCGAACTGCTTATAGCCTGTCTTATTCTCAAGCTCTTCATCTTTGTTGCCGTAACCGCAAAGATGCACCACCTGATATCTCTTTAAAAGCTCCGGCAGCGCTTCTCTTATCACTTCGTTTACATGGACAGATCCCTTGCTTCCGCCAACCACCATGACCGTGGGCTTATCTTCGGAAAAACCGCAGAGCTTAAGGCCTCTCTCCCGGCTTCCCTGCATGAGTTCTGCACGGATGGGAGATCCGGTAACCACAGCCTTTCCTTCAGGCAGATATTTTTTTGTCTCCGGAAAATTACAACATACTTTCTCAGCCTTCGGAATGGCCAATTTATTGGCAAGTCCCGGCGTCATGTCCGACTCATGAATGATAACCGGGATATTGTATTTCCTGGCTGCAAAAACCACCGGAACAGAGACAAAGCCCCCCTTAGAAAAGACCACATCCGGCTTAAGCTTCTTCATGAGATGCTTTGCCTCGGCGTAACCTTTAATAACTCTAAACGGATCCGTAAAATTCTTCACATCCAAATATCTTCTGAGCTTTCCCGAGGATATCTCGTAATACGGTATTTCCTGCTCAGTTATAAGCTCCTTTTCTATTCCTGTCTTTGATCCTATGTAAAAGACCTCATAATCATGCTCTTTTAGAAGTGGGAGCAATGCTATGTTGGGCGTCACATGGCCGGCCGTACCACCGCCGGTAAGGACAATACGTTTCTTTTGTTTCATAACATTACTTCCCTCAGAAACTAAGCTTCTTTCTATAATCTTCTGTCTCTCCGTCCTCATACTCGAGGTGATCCCAGCCAAGGCGTATCTTGTCCGAATCGCCCTCAAAGCGCGGTACTATATGAATATGATAATGGAACACTGTCTGTCCTGCTGCCTCTCCGTTGTTTTGGAGTATGTTGATTCCGTCGCAGCCTAATGCTTCTTTCATATGTGCTGCGACTTTCCCTGCAACTGCATAAGCCTTTCCCAGCGTATTATCATCTATTTCAAATGCATCAGCAAAATGCTCCTTGGGAATAACAAGAGAATGACCCTTTGCAGCAGGTGACGCATCAAGTATCACTCTGCATGTATCGTCCTCATACAGTGTATTTGTGGGAATGTCTCCATTTGCAAGCTTGCAGAAAATGCAGTTATTATCTTTCATGTCTTTCCTCCATTATGACCGTTTAGAACGGGAATATCTCATCGAGTGTCTGCAGCGTCTTGAAATTTCCTTTGGCTGTCATATCACCCGTCATGAACATCTTTTGAAAAGTGGACTCTCCATCAAGAACCTTGGCAAGATTCTTTTCCGATATACGCGCCATAACATCCGGCTCCAGTATCTCTCTGTATCCACAATCAAGATCATCACCGTCTACTATTATGTAAAGCGGCTCCTTTTTTCCGTCTATAAATATCTGATATGAAGCGGAAAAACCTCCTTTTGCCAAAAAGCTCTCTTTCAGCTCGGCAAGGAAAGGTCCGTCCTTTTGTTCCGTGCCAAGCTTCATGGAAAATATTCCGTTTAGCTCCTCAAGATCCTTTTTCTGACGGGCAACATATTCGTCATCCGAAACATATTTGGAAAGCTGCTCCCTTTCCTTGGGCGTAAGATCTATCTGATTGGTGCGGAGCACCGACTGCTTGACTGCCTGGTTGCTCGAGGGAAGTTCCACTATTTTCTGCGAAATAGTTCGATAAAGGTTTTCCGCCTTTTTCTCGATAAGGTTGTTGTATTCCTTTTTCATCTGAAACGAAAGAAGATCATCTACATAGCCACACAAGCCTTCACAGGTAAGTCCTCCCAGAATTTCCCATGCGTTTTTCAACGTTAAAAGGCCTTCTTTTTCTCCGTATGTGGTTGACATAACAACAGGTTGCATATAAAGCCCGGATATCTTTTCCTTGTCTGCGTAGAGCCAGCAGGAGTCCAAAAACTGCTGCATATATCCGCCTATACCTATCCACTCAACAGTAGTGGCCAGGATGATACCATCTGCATCCTTCAACGTTTCGGGAAGGGTAGCAATAGCATTCCTCTGCTCATATATCTTAAAGAGCGATACCCTGACATTTAATTCTTTAAGTACGCTCTCCATTCTATCCATGACATAAAGTGTAGGATCGTCCAACACTCCCCGTCCACCGTAATATATATTTACATTCATTGGATAACCTCCCTAAATGATGTAAAAAGCGTACTTTATTTAACGGTGCTTGTCAAGCAACGCAGACCTTTGATATACTTGTTATTATTACAGGTTGAAACCATTCTTTGGGGAGCATGACCATGAAAGATCGACTTACGGAACTCCTGGATTTTGAAGGCTTTAGAGAAGCATTCTCTTCCGGTGAACTATACACCGAATCTGACGAACCGGCCATAGTATTTATTAACGTGGCTGACTTCAAATCCTTTAACCGCGTTTACGGTTATAACACCGGAGACGAGGCTCTTAAATTTGTGGCATCTCTCCTTTCTCTGAATTTTCCCGGAGAACTCATTGCCAGAATAGGTGACGATCACTTTATTACTACTGCGGGTTCCTGCGAAACCCTTCTCCAATCCAAGATAGACAAAATAAACTCAGCTCTTGCCGATCATCCTGACCGTGGACTTATTGTAAAGGCCGGACTGAGCCATATTCACGGTTCTTCGGATATATTCAGAGCCTGCGACAGAGCACGTATCGCATGTGAAAAGATAAGAAGCTCTCACGATATATCCCTTAATCGTTATGAGCCTTCCATGAGCAGAGAGATTGTCCTTAATCGCTATATCATAGATCACATTGATGAAGCCATCGAAAAAGAATGGCTCACCGTGCATTATCAGCCCGTTATGCGCATCATGACCGGTGAAATGTCCCATGCAGAGGCACTTTGCCGTTGGAAAGACCCCGAACATGGATTTATATCTCCCGTAGATTTTATACCTGTGCTTGAAGACTCCCGTCTCATATGGAAAGTTGACGAATTCGTCATTAAAAAAGTATGCTCTGACATCCGCATGATGCTTGATCAACACTCTTTACCCGTACCCATCTCCGTCAATCTTTCCCGTCAGGATTTCGATCAGTCGCTTTGCAATATTTTCTCATATACCGAATCCTGCATAAAAGAGGCCGGCATATCAAGAGACTATCTGGCTATAGAGGTCACGGAAAGTGCTCTTATAGAAAACATTGACGACCTTTCCACAGGTGTAAAGCAATTCCATGAAGGTGGCTATAAACTTTGGATGGATGATTTCGGAAGCGGATATTCTTCGTTAAATGTTCTTCGGGACTATCCTTTTGATGTACTGAAACTTGACCGCGATTTTATACTGGCTCTCGACGAACACGATTCGGATCGCACGGCTCTTGTCCTTTATTCTATCCTCAAGATGGCCAAAGAATCAGGTATGCAGACCGTATGTGAAGGCGTCGAAACACAAGAAGCTCTTGAATTTATCAAAAATCTGGGCTGCGATCAGGCACAAGGCTATTATTTTGCACGCCCCATGCCATTAGATGAGTTGCTTGCGCTAAAATTACCTGCAGAAACACCGGCTCAGAGAGCATATATGGATAAGGTCAGCTCGG
>CAJOOT010000121.1 GCA_905236215.1 uncultured Eubacterium sp. | reverse complement strand
CCGCCTTCCATACGCTCAGAACCGCTGATTCTGATATCAATCGGGAAATTCTTCCCGACTGCTTTTCTTACACGGTCTACAACCATAAGCGGAAAACGCATTCTGTTTTCAATGCTGCCACCGTACTCATCGGTTCTGTGGTTTGTAACCGGAGAAATAAACTGATGAAGCAGCCATCCGTGTCCGCAGTGGATCATAACCATATCAAAACCGCAATCCTTGACGATTCCGGCTCCTCTTCCGAATGCGTCGGCAACTTCTTCTATCTCTTCTTTTGTCATCTCATCAATGGTATCGCCCCATTCATCCACATAGCCCGAAGGTCCGAATGCATGGTCGCGATCAATAAGATCCGGATCGCAGAGCGCGCCTCCATGATCTATTTCCACCGAAGCCATAGCTCCGCCGGAATGGATGGCATCAGCCATTTTGGTAAGGTACGGAATGATACCCGGATCATCAAGCCCTACCTGCTGCGGATGGGATCGGCCTGTGGAATTGTCCACAATAACATCTCCTACCGTAACAAGAGAAGTACCTCCTGCTGCCTTTAATTTATAGTACGCAATATTATCTTCGGAATAGTGCTCTCCCGCTCCCAGTTCCGCAAGAGATGTGGGAGCCGAAAGCATTCTGTTTTTCAACGTGATTCCGCCCACCCTGAGCGGTGCAAGAAGTTTAGAATATCTGCTCATAAAAAAGCCCTCCTTCGGTACTAGAGTAACACCGAAAGAGAGCGGTTTCAAAGGCTAATTTTAATTTTGTTTTTTATTACAAAGAAAGAGTGTTTCGTTGTGGTTTTTGGACAATATAGCAAGTCATTACCCGTGGTACACTTTTTATCCCACCGCCAGATCAATGTGCTGCATAGTACCGGCACCGCCAGATTCCTTGAGATACACCCCCGTACTTCTGACTACGGCATTGGTATTATTCTCATCATCCTTGAGTCTAAACTCAGTGGATGCGCTGCCAAGATACATTGCTCCCACATCTGCCTGTTTTAGGGAAAGCAGAGTCTTCTTTCCATCTTCTCCCACAGTCCATACCCTGAGCTTGTCAAAGATGCTGTCATTTTCGTCTATCCAGCCGTTACCGTCCTCATCATATGCCGCAAGATCTTTGAAACCGTCGCCGGACTTAGTACCAAAAAGCTCGGACCCGTCGTTTATTATACCATCTCCGTTTTTATCATAAGCCAGGTATCCGCTTCCGGCGTTGAGTTCCGAGATCTCGTCCTCAATTCCGTCCGCATCTATATCGAAGTAGAATTTCTGATCGGATACCGTTGCAGGCTGGGAATCTATATTTATCACAAGAGGATCTACCAAAGGAGTGTGAATCTCTATATTTCTGTACTGCTGCCCGAAAAGCTCCTGCGTAATGCCCGCCGCTTTCCTTGACATGCCAATCTCAACTCCAAAATCTATTTTTCGGCCATCCGAGGTATAAGCGCTGCCCGTAGCTTTAAATGCTGTATCCTCAGCTTCGAGCCATGTACTCTCCGAGGCCGTAACTCTTGTAAGTACCGTACTTGTTCCGGTACGGGGAGCGTTAGAAATTATGTTAACCGATGTCATATTATCCAAAGAAGAGGGATTGGCAGAGGATGCTCCTTTTTCATCAACAATATCTCTGTCCACATGGGCGGCTGAAAAGGACTCCGATTCCGAATATGACGCTGTTTCTCTCATGGAGCTTTCATTTGTATAGGATATCCCCATAGGTCCACTTGTCAGGGAAAAGCCTCCGCTATAGAATTTTTGAAGTGACGAAAGCTGAGTTTTCTTGTATCCTATCTCGGAATAGGCTTCTTTTGCCTTCGATCCGTCATTCATCCGACGCAGGATTTCAAGAATACGTTCAAGGAGTTTTATCTTTTCATCTTTTTGAAGCTCATAAGGCCTTTCCGGACATCTTTTCTGTACGGACATGGCATTTATAAGTCCTGCGATATTTCCCCCGGACTCACGCTTTCTACTGACTTCTGCCTCTGCTGACTTCTTTTCTTTGTCTATGTCGGATAACTGTTTTATGAGCGATGAATCCTTTGAAAGCGAAAGCTCTGCCGCCTCCTCGGATTTCATGGTAAGATTGTAATGCTGGGTATGTTCGTATGAATAGGATGAATGTGTAGCCTCCATGGCCACCTGACTTGCTACTATCTTCATGATCTTCCTCCCTGAAATCAAGTCCGGCACCGTCCGTGGTGCGTTGATATTGTGATAGTGCCGGGCATAATGCCCCTACCCCTTATCTGTATTATTTATATCGGTTAAAGACAGAATAAATTAACCCAAACATGAAAAAAAACGGAATACAGACAGGTCTGCATCCCGTTAAATATTTAAAATTCAATTACCAATGTAAACAATATCCTATGCCGTTTCCACACAATGGGCACAATCAACTTCCTTCGGGAACAAAGATTCATCGTACTCAATGCCGTTCTTGTCGTAGTAATCCTTAAAGGCAGCCTTAATAGCCTCTTCAGCAAGAACCGAGCAATGGAGCTTGTATGCCGGAAGTCCGTCCAACGCTTCAGTTACAGCCTTGTTTGTAAGACCAAGCGCCTCTGATACCGGCTTGCCCTTAATAAGCTCCGTAGCCATTGAACTTGATGCTATAGCACTTCCGCAACCGAAGGTCTCAAAGCGAACGTCTTTAACCGTATCATCATCTATCTTCAGATATATCTTCATGATATCTCCACAGACAGGATTACCCGCTTCGCCTACTCCGTCCGCATCCTCAATGATACCTACATTTCTGGGGTTTCTAAAATGATCCATTACTTTTTCACTGTATAATGCCATAATATTATCCTTTCTGCAAATAATGCTCCGGTTTCTTCGCGCCGCCGGTTAAATGCGGACAAGCCGGATTTTCTTCATGAAGCTTAAGCCGCAAATACATGCTCACGCTTTCCTACCACAAGATCTCTCCAGAACGGAGACATATTTCTCAGATAGGTAACAACTTCTTCAACCGCTTTTATCATATATTCAACTTCTTCTTCCGTGGTATCCTCTCCAAGACTCAGTCTGAGAGATCCGTGAGCCACCTCGTGGGGTCTTCCTATTGCAAGGAGCACATGACTGGGATCCAGGGATCCCGACGTG
>CAJOOT010000120.1 GCA_905236215.1 uncultured Eubacterium sp. | reverse complement strand
CCCTGGAAGTAGGAAACGATGGAATCCGGATATGAAAGGCTAGCTCCCTCTGTCAGAATATTCTCTTTGGTAAGTCCATTCTGGAACATGAAGATAGCAAGATCTCCCACTGCCTTTGATGAAGGAGTAACCTTAACTATATTTCCGAGCAATTCGTTGGCATCCTTGTAAAGCCCCTTAATCTCTTCAAAGTGCTCGCCCGAACCCATGGACTTAACCTGTGCCAGAAGATTGGAGTACTGTCCGCCGGGAATCTCATACTTGTAAATCTCGGCATTAGGCGAATCCATCTCTGACTCAAACTGTTTGTATACTTTTCTGATGCGGGCATAGTAACGTGAAAGCTCATCAAGTTCTTCAAAATCAAGTCCCGTATCGCGTTCTGTACCGCGTAACGCCTCAACTACAGCATTTAATGACGGGTTTGATGTAAGAGAACTCATGGACTCGATGGCAAGATCCACAATATCTACGCCTGCTTCTGCAGCCATAAGTACCGTAGATACTCCATTACCCGTAGAATCATGTGTATGGAGATGAATCGGAATGTTGATCTCCTGCTTCAGTGTACTGATAAGCTCCTTGGCGGCAAGAGGTTTAAGAAGTCCTGCCATATCCTTGATTGCAAAGATGTGACAACCCAATGACTCAAGCTCTTTAGCCTTCTTCACATAATAATCAAGCGTATATTTGGTTTCGTTAGGAGAAGTTATGTCACCCGTATAACAGATGGTTCCTTCCACAATCTTACCGGTCTTTAATGCAACATCGATGGGCATCTTCATATTCTCAACCCAGTTGAGAGAATCAAAGATACGGAATACATCAATACCGTATTTGGCGCTCATCTTGATAAACTCTTCTACGACATTATCCGGATAGTTACTGTAACCTACAGCATTGGATGCTCTAAGAAGCATCTGGATAAGTGTATTGGGCATCCTGTCATGAAGATACCTTAATCTCTGCCACGGTGATTCGTTGAGGAATCTGTAGGCCACGTCGTAAGTAGCTCCACCCCACGCCTCTACGGAAAAGGCATTGGCAAGGTATGCGTTGGTAGCGCGCGCTGCACCTGCAATATCCTTGGTACGCATACGGGTAGCAAAGAGAGACTGATGTGCATCTCTCATAGTGGTATCCGTAATATAAAGCTTCTTCTCACGCATAATCTTCTGAGTGAAATCCTTTGCCCCAAGTTTCAGGAACTCATCCTTGGCTCCGTATACCTTTCTGTCCTTGTCAACTTCAGGCACTACACGATTTTCGTATTCAGCTTTTTCGCCTTTGGTGGTATTTACCACTCTGTTTCCGATAAACTCAATGAGTTTGGTGGCTCTGTCACGACTCTTGGGAAGCTCAAAGAGTTCGGGTGTCTCCTCAATAAAGGTAGTATAGCACTCACCGGAGCGGAAAATTTCGTTATTAAGTACATTGATAAGGAAGGCAATATTAGTCTTGACCCCGCGGATACGCATCTCCTTTAAAGCACGCAACGACTTTGCGATAGCCATCGGGAAGCTCACACCATGAGATATAACCTTTACAAGAAGACTATCATAGTAAGGTGTAATCTTTGCTCCGGTATATGCATTACCACCGTCAAGTCTGATACCCTGTCCGGAACCGGAACGATAAGCTATAATCTCTCCCGTATCCGGAAGGAAACCGTTTGAGGGGTCTTCCGTAGTAACACGGGTCTGAATAGCATATCCAAGGCACTTGATAGTATCCTGGCTGGTGATTCCCACCTTCTTTGAATCCAATGCATAGCCTTCTGCAATAAGTATCTGTGATGATACTATATCAACACCTGTAACCTCTTCGGTACAGGTATGCTCTACCTGTATACGGGGATTCATCTCGATGAAATAGGGATTGTTTTCGTGATCCACCAGGAACTCCAAAGTACCGGCAGAGCGATATCCTACATTCTTCGACAGACGGATGGCAGCATCAAAGATAATCTTTCTGGTCTCATCAGGAATGGAAAATGCAGGAGCATACTCAACCACCTTCTGATGGCGACGCTGTACCGAGCAGTCTCTATCATAAAGATGAACAATATTTCCGTAATTGTCACCTAAAATCTGAACCTCGATATGCTTCGGATTCTTCAGGTATTTCTCGATGAAAATCTGATCGTCACCGAAGGCTTTTTTGGACTCATTCTTGGCCTCTTCAAACTCCTTGTCCATCTCTTCTTCGGAATTAACGATACGCATACCACGTCCGCCACCGCCGTTTGATGCCTTAAGCATAACGGGATATCCCACCATTCGGGCGATTTCTTTGGCTTCATCAGAATACTTGATAGCATGATCCACTCCGGGGATGATGGGAACCTTGGCATCAATAGCCATCTGCTTTGATGAAATCTTGTCACCCATGCGGTTCATAATATCGGCTGTGGGTCCTATGAATGTGATTCCTGCGTTTTCACATGCCTCAACAAGAAGCGGATTTTCCGAAAGGAAACCATATCCCGGGTGGATAGCATCTGCACCTGCATACTTTGCAATGCGGATAATCTTGTCTATATCCAGATAGGCATCGATGGGACCCTTATCCTCCGAGAGCGGATACGACTCATCCGCCTTTGTACGGAACATAGCATACTTATCTTCTTTGGAATAGATAGCAACGGTACCGATGCCGAGCTCGTTGCATGCTCTGAACACTCTAATAGCTATCTCTCCTCTGTTAGCCACGAGTACCTTCTTAAAAGGCTTGATGACTTCATTACTCATGTTGACTTCTCCTTTGAAACTATATGGTTTTGATCATTATTGTGTTTTCATGCCGAATGCATGAACATGAATTTTCCCTCAAATTAGACGTCTTATTTAGTATAGTGAAATTCCGCAAAATGTGCAAGGAAAATATAGGAAACTATTAGAATCAAAAACGTCGCATCCGTTTAAGGATGCGACGATAATGTATTTTTATGATGTCTTTTTAAATTTAGCTCCGCTTGGAAGACCAGATTTTTTCAGCAGTTTCCTGGCTTTGGTGTATTTATTCTTGGAAAGCTTGAATGTGGCTTTCTTCTTAATTGTCTTAAATGCACCGCTTCCCACCTTGGTGAGTGAATTTGTCTTTAGACTGACAGTTTTCAGCTTCTTACAATTACGGAATGCATTCTTTCCTATAGTTTTAAGTGCTTTAGAGTTGCAAGTGAACTTCGTCATTGATTTGCAATTTAAGAATGCATATTCGCCAATACTCTGCAGTGAACTTCCGCTCACGGTAACCGATGTGATATCGCTACATCCGCTGAAGGCATATGACGCTATCTCAGTTACGTAATACACACTTTCGTTTATGGTAAGTGACGACGGTATTACAACAGCTCCCGATACATCGGAATCAGTGCCGGTGTATCTCAAGGTATTTGAACTCGT
>CAJOOT010000119.1 GCA_905236215.1 uncultured Eubacterium sp. | reverse complement strand
TTTAATCGGGAAATTTCATTTTGAAATATCGAATTAGCATAAAATAGAAACCTATTAGAGGTTATCTGTGATTGATGCGTTTGTCCTGTGTGTTATATGGTTCAATCCTGGAGATAAGACTATTTGAGAAGTCTCCCAAGAAGCTTCATCTTTGCCTTTGTGTAGGGACGATAACGCACCGGCATATCAAAGAATGTCTTCTTATCCATGACAGACTTAAAATGTGAAAATGTGTCAAAACCCTGTTTTCCATGATATGAGCCCATGCCCGACTCACCTACTCCGCCAAAACCCATATACGGAGTGGCAAGATGTGAAATGCAGTCATTTATACAACCACCACCGAAGCGTATAGTTGACATAACATCATCAGCAAACTCTCTGCTCCTTGTAAAAACATAAAGAGCAAGCGGTCTGTCGCAATCGTTGATTTCGTCCATCATCTTCTGCTTGCTGCTCCAGGTAAGCACAGGCATAACAGGTCCGAAGATTTCCTCTCCCATCACAGCATCTTCACGAGTGATACCTGTCATTAATGTGGGCTCTATCTTAAGGGTCATTCTGTCGGAATTTCCACCACAGACCACCTTGTCTGCTGATGCATCAATAAGGCCTTTTACTCTGTCAAAATGCTTTTCGTTTACAATCTTTCCGTAGTGGGGATCGTTTAAGGCATCTGTTCCAAACTGAATCTTTATTTCCTTCTTAAAATATTCAATGAACTTATCGTGCACATTTTCGTGAACCATAATATAATCAGGCGCTACACAGGTCTGGCCGCAGTTTAAGTATTTTCCCCATACTATACGTCTTGCGGCCACTTTAAGGTTTGCGCTCTCATCTATGATACAGGGGCTCTTTCCGCCCAACTCAAGGGTGATGGGAGTAAGGTACTCGGATGCGCTTTTCATAACAAGCCTGCCCACAGACTTTGATCCCGTGAAGAAAATATAATCAAACTTCTGTGCCAAAAGGTCTGCATTCTCTTCTCTTCCACCTTCAACCACGGTCACATACTCCTGCGGGTATATTTCAGAGAGCATCTCCTTTAAAACGCGGCTGGTTGCCGGAGAATAGGCCGAGGGTTTTAGTATTACCGTATTTCCTGCTGCCAACGCATCTACCAAAGGCTCCAGTGAAAGCAAAAACGGATAATTCCACGGACTCATCACAAGCACATTTCCATAAGGGCAAGGCCGGATGAAGCTCCGGGCAAAAAACTGGGTAACCGGAGTCCTTACTCTTCTGATTCTCGCAAATGCATTCATATGTTTTATCTGATAAGAGATCTCCGACCTGGTAAGCCCCACCTCACACATATAGCTCTCGGCACGACTTTTACCCAAATCCTTATTAAGAGCCTTAGAAATCTTATCATCATAACGCTCAATGGCTGCGTCCAGTTTTTTGAGCTGCGCCTTCCTGAAATCCGTTGAAAGAGTAATTTTTTTGCGAAAGAATCTGTTCTGTTTTTCTACCAAATCTTTGATCATAACCGGAACTGTCTCCTTTGAATCTTTTATCCTGTATATGTGGTGTACTACCACGATATTATCATGTTGGAGGTTTTTTTTACAACCTGATATGTTTTGGATGTCACTTGCATTACCATCCCTTCGCATTTATACTACAAAATGTAGCATGAAGCGCAAAGACATGATATCAAGTGCTTCAATTCCGCACTTTCAGGGAGGTAATCATGTACAGACACATCAGTATCTTTTCCTTTTTGAGTGATCCCAAAAACGGAAAAACAAAAGAAGAAAACATTCGTGACGCAGAAGAATATCTGGCAACCGTGACAGACAAATATCCTGCCGCGAAAAAACAGACCGTAGCCCGTATGACAGGCGAAGTACCTGATCATATGCCTGCGGATGCGCCAGTTATCCTGGGTGATCTTGTCCAGATCATGGACTTTGATTCCAAAGAAGATATGGACGGTTACGCACCCAGTGATGCTCACAAAGGTCTGATTAAGCTAACTGAGCTTACCGTGGGGAAAGTAGCTGCCATCGACTATAAAATATAATCCAAAATTCCGGATTAAGGCGTGTGTTGTCATCCAATCTATACCCGATAGGTAAACAGATATAAAGCAAGTATACACAAAAAATATACAGCTATATAACCCAGGATGAAAATAAGCACGCCTTTATTTTTTTTGCGGTTTTTTTCGAAGAGGACAAAAAACAAAAGTATTCCCAAAAGGGCACCCAGGAAATTGTGAATCATGTCATCGGTCTGGAAAAGTCCCCTTCTTGTGAAATACTGGGTAATCTCTATTGTAACAGTCAGGATAAGCGGAAAAGAGATACATTTTAAATAACGGTGTTTCCTTACCAGTCCCGGCATAAGCAATCCTATCGGGGAAAACATGATGATGTTCAATAAAAGCTCAACCAGCATAAATTCCGAACCGCTCCAGTATTCTGTATATGACCAGAAGGGCTTGCGGGCAAAGGTATAACGCTCGGATGTACCTCGGTAAAACAAAGTAATCGTGAGCACCAGAAATAAATACGCCAAAAACAGGCCAAGCAAAATACCTTTCCCTGCCCCTTTGTATGTTTTTTTTCCGATTATTGTTCCTATGAAAAAAACTCCCAGCGCCAAAAAATAATATATGTGTGGGATATTATCTATCAGGTTGGCTAAATATCCTATATTATCACCTGCTGTTCAAAACGATTCTGTTATGGTATTATACACTATTTTTTTACTCAATGAGTTAAAAACCAGGACTTCCTTGACAACATATTAACAAGATTTGACAATGTCTATGCTTGATTGTAAAGTGTTTAAGTGCACAGAATGTGCGTATTTTTTTGAATACATTCCGATGCACTTTTATCACACATTTGGTTTTTAAACAAGGAGGCAACAATGGTAGTTAAGGTAGGTATTAACGGTTTCGGACGTATCGCCCGCGTGATTATGAGAATACTTGAATCCCGCGATACCGATATAGAAGTATGCGGAATTAACTTAAGAAACGCTGACATCAAGCGCATGGCTTACATGATGGAATATGATTCGGTATTCGGACGCTTCACCGGAAGAGTTCGTGCTACGGATTCGGAACTCGTTGTCAATGGGAAGAAGATCAAGGTCTTTTCGGAAGACGATCCCTCAAAAATAGACTGGGCATCCTGCGGAGCCGAGTATATTATAGAATCAACCGGTAAGTTCACCAAAATGGAAGACTGTGTAAAGCACTTTGAAGGCGGAGCCAAAAAAGTCATCCTCTCCGCTCCCGGAAAAGACGAAGACTTCCCGACATTCGTATACGGAGTCAACAACAAGACCTACGATCCTTCCATGAAGGTCATCTCCAATGCATCTTGTACCACCAACTGTCTGGCTCCTCTTACAAAGGTTATAAATGACAAGTTTGGCATCGAGCGCGCTCTGATGAGTACCATCCATGCTTCCACTTCCAAGCAGAAGCCGGTAGACTCAAACGGTGGCAGAGACTGGAGAACAGGTCGTTCCGTATTCAACAACATCATTCCCTCTACCACAGGCGCTGCAAAGGCGGTAGGAAAGGTTATCCCGGAGATAAACGGCCGCATGACGGGCATGAGTTTCCGCGTACCTACAAACGATATCTCAGTTATCGACCTGACCGCGGTACTTAAAACTCCCACGACTTATGAAGAAATCTGCGATGCCATAGAGGAAGCATCCGAGACTTCCATGAAGGGTATTATCGAGTACAACACCGACGAGATCGTTTCGGGTGATATCCGAGGAAACTATCACACCTGTGTATTTGATGTAAAGGCCGGAATCATGCTTGATGACAGCTTCGTTAAACTCATTGCATGGTACGACAACGAGTGGGGCTACTCCAACCAGTGCATCGATATGCTCCAGTATATGGCTCGTCAGGACGAAAAAGCCGAAGAAAAGAAATCAAAGACAAGCAAAGCCAAGACTCCGGCCAAATCCGATGATTCCAAAAAAGACTCAGGCAAATAATCACTTTGCTTCTTCAGGGTCTTATCTCTGGTTGACATAATTATAGCGAGTTACCTGTTTGATCAAAGGTAACGCGCTTTTTCTTATCTGTTGTTTTCTCTATAGTAGTTTTCCAGTTTATCCCGGCACCCCATGAATATGCTAAGCATCCTGGGATCAAACTGCGTGCCCATTCCCTCTTCCATTATCTGTGCCGCCTTTTCAAAACTCATTGGTTTCTTATATACTCGTTCACTTACCAGAGCATCGTATACATCGGCTATAGCCATGAGTCTGGCCTCAAGGGGTATCATCTCACCTACAAGACCTTCGGGATATCCTCTTCCGTCCCATCTCTCATGGTGATATCGGGCAACATTAAAAGCCACGTCCACAAAGTGATTTTCTTCCACATCCTTTAGGATGATATTTACAAACTCGCCGCTCTTTATGGAGTGTGTCTTCATGATTGCATACTCTTCATCTGTCAGCCTGCCTGGCTTGCAGAGAATGGCATTTTCTATCGTAATCTTACCAAGGTCATGCATAGGCGCGGCTCTTACGATATCTTCCGCCATTTCTTCACTTATATTAAAGACTCCCTGCTTCTTGGCCTCATCCACTACATAGCTTATAATATCGCTGGTTCGTTTGACATGACCGCCGGTGTTGTTGTCTCGGTTTTCAACCATGTTTGCAAGACCAAGCACTACTCTTCGCTGAATACTCTTGATATTTTCAGTCTTTTCTTCTACTTCCGAATTCAAGGTATCATTGTAATCCTTCATGACCTTAAGAACCTTCTCTTCTTCGGTCACATCTCTGACATCAAAAAGATAACCCTGAACTTTTCCATCCTTTCGAATTGAGAACTCCGCTATCTCTGCCTGACAAATGATATCTTCCTGGTTAAACTTCTTTTTGGTAACACCGTCCTTTTTGTATTCATCTATCAGCTTACAGAATATCTCATACATTACGGTGTCTTTTTTAAAATGAGAATCAATTACCTGGCTTTTCAGCTGCGGTATAAATTCATACATTTTTTGATTGCAGCTAAGGTATCTTTTATCCAGATCTACAGCCACATATCCCCGTGATCCGTGATACTTCTGCTGTTCGGAAATAAGACAGGATATATCATGCGTATGAGAACGATCGTAATTCAAAGCTATGAGAATATCTCCTACCACATACAATAGCGGAAGGTTGGAAAAATCCACATTTATAATATTCTCCACAGCATAAACCACCAGTCCGATCATCACAATAACGGTATAAAGTAAAAGTGTAATTCTGGAATAGGTACCACGTCTTATCAGGGCAATAACAATAAGAACCACAATCGCTCCCAAAAGCCCCATCAGATAAACCCAATGTATCCACTTTAGAGATCCGCTTTCCATCTTGGTGGCCATACCTTCTCCGGTATCTATCAGCCTGATGTTCTTGTAATAGAGGTCTGTATCCATACATATCCATATCAGGAACAAATGTGCAAAGGCAGCCACATAGGCTGTCAGCTTCACAAAAGGTTTGACATGGATTCCCATGAAGCGGAGAATGCTGAAAAGAATCACTGTAAGAAGCACAGTACTGTCCAGATATATATAACACCAGGTAACAGCAGCTGCTTCCGGAGTGGTAACTCTGGTCTTGAGCCAATAGCCCAGAATAATAAGCGGTATTATTATTACAATGGTCCAATAATATATATCTATATTCTCATAGTTTTTCAGAGCCATATAGCCTATGACAAAAATAGATATCAGTAAAAGAACACCAAAATAAATACTAAACATTACTCAGCCTTTCCTTTGGCGAAAAAATCCTTTACAAACCCGACTATCACGTCACGAGTCTGGGTCTTCAAAAGATATCCCTGGGGATTAAGTGCCAATACTTCTTTGACAGTACCTACATCGTTTTTGGATGTAAGAAAGATAACCGGTATATCCTCGGTGGCAGGCTCGGATTTTATCATCTGCAAAAACTGTGCGCCTGTACACACCGGCATCTCATAATCAAGCAATATCAAATCCGGTCCAAAGGTTTCTATCATATGAAATGCCGCTGCAGCTGAAGGGCATACGGAAACGTTGTATTCATCTCCAAACCACTCCGCCGCTGTCCTTAAGAAAGTGGGAGAATCGTCCACTATCAACACTTTCTTACGAAAGCCTTTTTTCCTTACGATATCAAGAATCTGCTCTATCTTTTTTGCTACATCCTTGACATTAACGGGTCTGGAGAATTTTTCGGAAATAAGAGCTTTGGAAGTGACATCCATAACAGATTCAATCTGTCCGTGTTCCCCTATAAGTATCACCTGAACATCATTTTCAATACATTTATCATAAAGATAAACCCGAATACCATCATCGGAAAGAAGAAGCTCTGCCTCGCCTAAGACTACCGGTGCCAGTTCTTCATGTTGCTTTAATCCGTCCATGGAAAATTCCAACTCGTCCGTTTGTATATCTGCATCTTCAAGAAGCTTTTTTACAGACCTTGCAACAAAAGAAAGGCTGTTTAATGTAAGAAATAAAACTTCAGGCTTATTATTATTCATCCAGGATCTCCTTACATATTGTGCCGCATCTTTCAGCGTCAAGTCCCGCTATGGCAGTTTTGAGACGTCCTATCTTTTCTGCCTTATCGGGCGAGACTTCAAATCCGTCAAGTTCTTCAATAATAGAATCCGCTCTCTTGATATCATACGTATTTATCGCTGTCAGGAGCTGATGAAGCAGGCTCTTAAGCTTTTCGTCTTTTAGCTCCTGTTTAGGCTCCTTAGATTTATCGGAGGAATCAAAGTACTCAGTCAAATCATGATAAAGCCTGGTCCACGAATCGAGGAAATACGGTGTAAGAACCTCTATCTCATCCGTGCGCTCTTCTATGGCTGCTAATTCAAGTCTGACTGCCATACCATAGGCAGGAAGTGCCCCGCAAAGGCTTGCGGATGTCTTCATCGCATGAACTTTGACTCTGAAATCGCTTATGGCCTCTTTGTTTTCAGGATCGGCTTTAACCGCCTCAAGGTAGCCGTTAAGTTCGTCTTTTTCACTCATGGCCACCGCCACAAACTGCTTCATAAGCTTTAATACTGCAGCTGTACTTCCGGCATGTTCTACGGCATAACCCAGATCAAGGAAACTGATGTCAGGAAGACGTGCTATATCCTTGGACGCATCATCCTTCTCACTCTTTTCGGTGATCTCATATGAACCTTCAGGAAGATATTGCATGATCTTTTCTTCCAGTCTGTCGGTATCAATCGGCTTTCCGAGGAAGTCAGTAAATCCCATCTGTTTATATTCAATGTGGGCTCCCTGCATGGCATTGGCGGTAAGTACAATAATAGGAGTATCAACATTTTTTCCGTCATGCTGATCTCTGATACGCTTCATGGTTTCTTCGCCGTCCATTTCGGGCATCATATGATCCATAAAGATAATGTTATATTTATTGTCCTTTGTATACTTAAGCGCTTCTTTTCCGCTCATGGCTTTGTCTATACCGATACCCGTCTCCTTAAGAAGACTTTCGAATACCGTAAGATTCATGTCATTATCATCTACCACAAGCACGCTTACTTCATGCGCATGGAATGAAGAAGTGTAAGAAGCATCTCCGGGCATATCTTTTATATCAATGTTGATTTTTCCAATCGGCTCGGGATTTATGACATCCTGAACTAACTCAAAATAAAAATCACTGCCTTTTTCGTATATGCTGGCCACCCTAAGTTCCGAATCCATCATGTTGAGCATTGCGCTAACCAGGTTCATGCCAATGCCTGTGCCCTCAACACCGTGGTTTTTGGTTGAATCAAACCGGGAATACCTCTCGGTGAGACGCTTTTGATCTTCCGACTTAATACCCATACCGGTATCCTTGACCGAGAAAAGAAGATGTACTTTATCATCATCCAGAGTTTTTCCGAAAACCGACAGCTTAATACTACCATCCTTAGTATATTTAACCGCATTGCTCATAAGGTTCATGATTATCTGCTTTATCTTGACATCGTCTCCGTACAGCCTGTCAGGTATGGTGGGCGTAATATCCAGTTCAAATTTAAGACCGGATGATTCTATCTTGGATTTCATAATACTGTGAACATCATAAATGAGTGTCCTTAGCGAATACTCGCCCGGAGTAAGCTCCATCTTCCCTGCTTCAAGTTTTGAGTAATCCAATATGCTGTTGATAAGTGAGAGAAGCATATTGCCGGCATTTCTGATATCTCTGGCATATGCTTTGATGTTCTCCTCTCTGCTCTCTCTTAAAATCATGGTATCAAGACCCAATACCGCATTAATGGGAGTGCGGATCTCATGGGACATATTGGCAAGGAATGCACTCTTGGCCTTGCTCTCGGATCTGGCCTGTTCCATCTGACCCACGGCCTTATCCAACTGTTCTTTTTCTTTGTTTATTTCCTCGGCTGTAAAGATTACCTTCTCCGCCCT
>CAJOOT010000118.1 GCA_905236215.1 uncultured Eubacterium sp. | reverse complement strand
TTGGGGTATCTGCAGAAAATATGAAGCAGGCCCTGCAAGGGGCCAAAGTAAAGGGAAGAATAGAGCCTCTCAGGGTTTCGGACAGATATACGCTTATGATCGACTATGCGCATAACGCAATGAGTTTAAAGAGTCTTATCAAGGCTCTGAGGAAATATGATCCAAAGAGACTTGTGATCCTTTTCGGCTGCAGTGGAAACCGCTCAAGGGCTCGCAGGTTTGAGATGGGTGAGATTGCAGGCAAAATGGCTGACTTTACCATAATCACTTCAGATAATCCCCGTTTCGAAGAACCTATGGATATCATTGCCGATATCAGGTCGGCTATAGAAAAGACTGACGGAGAATTCGTGGAGATAGCCGACAGAAAGGAAGCTATCAGATATGCCATGAAAAATGCTCTGGATGGAGATGTTATCGTGCTCTGCGGAAAAGGTCATGAAGATTATCAAGAGATTAAGGGTGTTAAACACCATATGGACGAACGAGAGCTGGTGGCTCAAATCGTAGAGGAAGAGGGAGACAATATTGCCTGAGTACGCAAGGATTATAGTTGATATCTCACAAAAGAATGTTGACAGGACGTTTACATACAGGATACCTGATGAGCTTAGAAAAAACGTATCCGAAGGAGTGAGGGTCAATGTTCCGTTCGGAGGCTCAAACAGGCATCTTACAGGATATGTGATAGAGATCACGGACGATCCGGCTTTTGATCCTGCCAAAATCAAATCCATCTCATCGGTGGAGCCGGGAGCGATAGCGGTCGAAGAAAAAATGATAAAGCTTGCGGCCTGGATGAGAAAAAACTATGGCGGCACCATGAATCAGGCGCTAAAAACAGTGCTTCCGGTCAAACAAAAGGTCAGGCATCTTGCCAGAAAGACCGTACGTCTTACTGTGGACAGACAGGCTGCGGCTGAAGCTCTTTCCATTTTTGAGCATAAGAAATACCGGGCCAGAGCCAGACTCCTGGGCGCTCTTATGATAGAAAAAGAGATTCCTTACGAGGTGGTCACCGGAAAACTCAATGTAACTGCGTCCACCATTAATGACCTTACAAAACTTGGTTTTATCGAGGTTGACATAAGAACAGAGCTCCGAAATCCCATATATGATACCGGAAAAAGTGGATCTGATGTAAAACTCAATTACGAACAAAAAAAGGTGGTTGAGGCTATTCTTGAAGATTATCATAAGTCTACGGGTGTACCGCATCTGATACATGGTGTTACGGGAAGCGGAAAAACCGAGGTTTATATCGAACTGATTGCGGCGGCCGCGGCAGAAGGCAAGGCTTCCATCATGCTTATTCCCGAGATAGCTCTTACATATCAGACGGTGATGCGTTTTTACAACAGATTCAAGGATCGGGTTTCGTTTCTTAATTCCAGGATGAGCGCAGGAGAAAGATATGATCAGTATTTAAGAGCTCGCGAAAAGCAGATAGATGTTATCATAGGTCCGAGATCGGCATTGTTTACGCCCTTTCCGGATCTGGGATTTATTATTATAGATGAAGAACATGAAAGTACCTACAGAAGCGAAAATGTGCCCAAGTATGATGCTCGTGGAGTGGCTAAAGAACTTGCAAGGCTTTCGGATGCCACTCTTGTTTTGGGATCGGCAACACCTTCCGTGGAGTCATATTATCAGGCGAAGAAAGCCAAATATCGCCTTCATGAAATGCCGAACAGAGTAGGAAACCGTCCGATGGCTAATGTGACGGTGGTGGATATGAGGGAGGAACTCAAGACCGGAAACAGATCTGTACTTTCAGGTGTATTAAGGGAAGCTATAGAAAAGAGACTTCAAAAAAAGGAGCAGACAATGCTCTTTATCAATCGGCGTGGTATAGCCGGCTTCGTTTCTTGCCGCGCCTGCGGTTATGTGTTAAAATGCCCTCACTGTGACGTTTCGCTCTCTATTCACAAAGGCGACAGGCTTGTATGCCATTATTGCGGATATGAGACAAAAATGGTAAGACAATGTCCGGTCTGTGGCTCATATGCGATAAAAGGCTTTAAGGCGGGCACGCAGATGATGGAAGATATCATCTCAAGGGACTTTCCAAAAGCCAAGGTGCTTAGGATGGATTCCGACACCACAAAAAACAAGGATGGACACGAAAAGATACTTTCGGCTTTTGCTAATCAGCAGGCGGATATCCTGGTGGGGACACAGATGATAGTTAAAGGGCATGATTTTCCCAATGTCACTCTTGTAGGAGCTTTGGCGGCCGATATGTCGCTAAACGCTCCGGATTACAGAGGGGCGGAACGCACCTTTCAGCTGCTTACGCAGGCAGCAGGAAGAGCCGGAAGAGGGGATGTTCCGGGTGAGGTTGTTATACAGACATATTCTCCGGAACACTACAGCATAGCGATGGCGGCGGCTCAGGATTTTAATTCGTTTTACGAAAAAGAGATTACTTACAGGAAGTCTCTTGGATATCCGCCCGTAGCACATATGGCCAATGTATTAATTACGTCAAAGAATAATGCACGTAATTCCATGTGTGCCCTGGAACTAAAGAAGTTTATGGCCGGGTTTGAAAACGATAATCTTGCAGTGATAGGACCATCGGATCTTCCCATAGCCAGAATCAATGATATATACAGAAAGGGCATCTATCTGAAAAGCCCGGATAGAAATGCCCTTGTTACAGTAAAAGATGCGGCTGAAGAATATGTGAAGCAAAGCCGTGAATTTTTGGGAGTCAATGTCCAGTTCGAACTGGACTAACACGAATTTCCATATCAGAAAGGTTGGAAAACAATGGCACTTAGAAATATCAGAATCTACGGAGATGAAATCCTAGAAAAACCATGTCGCGAGATCAAGGAGGTTACTCCGCGCATAAGGGAGCTTGCCCGGGACATGCTTGATACCATGTATGATGCTAACGGAGTAGGTCTGGCAGGTCCTCAGGTAGGAGTATTAAAACGCATCGTTGTAATAGATATAGGGGAAGGCCCTGTAGTTATGATTAATCCGCGTATCGTGGAAGCGTCGGGAGAGCAGACCGGAGACGAGGGATGCCTTTCCGTACCGGGAAAGGTTGGTACCGTCACAAGACCAAACCATGTGGTGGCAAAAGCCTTTGATCTGGATATGAACGAGATAGAAGTGACGGGCGATGAACTTATGGCCAGGGCAATCTGCCATGAGCTGGATCATCTTGACGGGGTTGTATACGTGGAGAAGACACTTGACGGCATCCATGACGTAGAAGTTGATTTAGAAGATGACGATGAACAGTGATCTCAAGGAGAAAGAGGCATTGAAGATAGTATTTATGGGCACACCTGATTTTGCCGTGCCTGTTTTAAGATCAATAAAAGAAGCGGGACACGATATACTGCTCGTTATTACCCAGCCTGATCGTCCCAAGGGCAGGGGCGGCAAGGTCTCTTTGCCTCCGGTCAAAACTGAGGCACTAAAATATGGCATTGAAGTATACCAGCCCGAAAAGCTTAAAGGCGATGCAATAGAAAAGCTGCGCGATATTGAGGCTGATATCTTTGTGGTTGCCGCATACGGTCAGATACTTTCAAAGGAAGTGCTGGATATGCCTCGCATTGCCTGCGTCAATGTCCATGCATCACTTCTTCCCAGATTCAGGGGAGCATCACCAATCCAGCATGCCATTCTAGAAGGAGACAATGTAACGGGAGTCACAACTATGCGTATGGATGTGGGATTGGATACGGGTGACATAATATCGAAAATTGAGGTTCCCATAGAAAAAAACGAGACTGCAGGAAGTCTTTTTGACAAGCTGTCGGAGGCCGGCGGGGAGCTTATAGTTAAGACACTCAAGAGTCTTGAAGATGGCAGTGCTGTATTTACTCCACAGGAAGATTCCAGGGCAACATTGACAAAGACTATAAAAAAGACTGACGGATTTATGGACTTTAAGAAAAGTGCACAAAAGCTGGAGAGACTGGTGCGAGGTATGGATCCCTGGCCGGGAGCCTATACGTATATAGGCAAAAAAATGTTCAAGATATGGAAGGCTGAAGTAACTAAATACGATACTGATGCCGCTCCCGGATCAATTATCAAATGCGACAGGGAGCTTATCATAGCAACAGGTGACGGTGCTCTTAAGCTGCTTGAGGTGCAGCTTGAAGGAAAGAAACGGATGGAAACTGAAGCATTCCTAAGGGGAGTGCATCTTGAACCCGGCAACAGCCTCGGGAACGTGTAGGCTTTTGGGAGGCTTTTTATGTCGCGAAAGAACGCGCGTGAGCTGGCGGTGGATTCGCTGGTTGGTATCAATGAAAAAGGTGTGTTTCTGACGGAAACACTTACGGATGTATATGCCTCGTGTACTTATCTTTCTGATGAGGACAGGGGGCTTTATACTCGTATAACCGAAGGAAGCATTCAAAAGAAACTTTATATAGACTATTTTATAGAGAACGTATCATCTGTACATATCAGAAAGATGAAGCCGTTTATCAGGAATCTTATCAGAGCTTCGGTATATCAGCTTTTATTTTTGGACAGGGTGCCGGATTATGCCGTAGTCAATGAAGCGGTTAAGCTCGTCAAAAAACGCGGATTTGGTGCTTTGTCATCCTTTGTAAACGGAGTATTGCGGGGGATTTCTCAAAAAAAGTACGAGATTGCATTACCTTCTAGAGAGAAGGATGCGAAAAGATACTTATCTGTACGTTATTCCATGCCGGAATGGATTACGGAGATGTGGATAGAAGCTTATGGACCGGAAAAAGTCGAAGATATGCTCAGAGCATACGATCTGGAGGATGTGCCCATAGGGTTGTGGGCCAACCTTCGTAAGACTACACCCGAAAATCTTGAAAAGATTCTTGAAGATGAAGGTGTGGATATAAGCATTTCCCTTGACTGCGAAGGGGCATACAAGGCCCGGCATATTACCGATATCACTAAGCTTAAGTCATACAGAGACGGTTTTTTTTATGTACAGAATTTCTCCGGCATCAGGGCTTTGAGGGATGTTATTAAAGCTATTCATGCTGTTCATACCCTTGAAGGCAGGTGCATAAAAGTACTTGATGCATGTGCGTCTCCGGGAGGAAAGAGTCTTTTTATAGCAAATAATCTTGGCGACGCGGTTGACATAACATCCAGAGATGTTTCTGAAAACAAGACAAAAAAGCTTAAAGAAAATGTGAGAAGAATGGGATACGAAGACATCATAAGCATATCTGAAGGTGATGCTTTGGTTTTTAAGGAAAGTGATCATGAAGCTTACGAGTTTATTGTGCTGGATGTACCATGTTCCGGACTTGGGGTCCTGGGCAGAAAACCCGATATCAGATACAGGGTTAAACCCGAAGATTTGGATGAGCTTTCCAAAAAGCAAAGGCAAATGATAGATGTTGCCATAAGGAGCCTTAAACCCGGAGGATATCTTATGTATTCTACATGTACCATAAACACGATAGAAAACACTCAAAATGCTGAATATGCCGTCGAAAAACCTTGTATGGAGCTTATTGCTGAAAATCAGCTGTTTCCTTCTGTTAAATATCCGGGTGCAGACGGGTTTTATTACGCTTTGTTAAGAAAGGATTCATAAGATGCGGGACATCGGTTCATTTACAATTGAAGAATTGACCGCATTCGTTGAAGAGCTGGGAGAAAAGAAGTACAGGGCTTCTCAGATTTATTCCTGGATACATGAGAAACGTGTATTTTCTTTTGAAGATATGACGAACCTTTCAAAGAGCTTAAGACAGAAGCTTTCACAAGAAGCCCGTCTTGATACGCTTTATACAGAAAGAGTTCTTGTTTCCGAAAAGGACGGCACGAGGAAATATCTTTTTAAAGCCCATGATGGGGCATTTATTGAAAGTGTACTGATGCGATATGAGTACGGCTTAAGCGTCTGTGTATCAACTCAGGTGGGCTGCCGCATGGGATGCGCTTTTTGTGCATCAGCCATAGGCGGCCGATTAAGAGACCTTACGGCATATGAAATATTATCTCAGATATACAGTATCGCTTCGGATATAAAAGAAAGGGTGTCTCATGTGGTGTTTATGGGCATGGGAGAGCCATTTGACAATTATGACAACGTAATTAGGGCATTAAGACTTCTTACTGATGAGAAGGGATACGGCCTGAGCTCGCGTAATATCACTTTGTCTACCTGTGGCGTAGTGCCCGGTATCACGCGATTCGCAAACGAGGGGATACCCGTTACACTTGCTCTTTCCCTTCATGCGACCAATCAGTCATTAAGAGAGACTATTATGCCCATAGCAAAAAAGTATGCGCTTGATGAGGTGATAAAAGCCTGCCTGTATTACTACAAAAAGACGGGGCGCAGAGTCACTTTTGAATACGCTCTTATTGATTCGGTAAACGATTCCGATGAAAATGCAAGACAGATGAAAACATTGTCACAGCCACTCAATGCGCATATAAATATTATCCCCGTCAACCCCGTGGAGAAGCGTAATGACTTTAAAAGCTCGAAAGAGGCAGCGGGGCACTTCAAAAAGAAACTTGAAAAATACGGAATAAATGCTACTATTAGAAGGGAAACCGGTCGGGACATCAAGGGTGCCTGCGGCCAGTTAAGACACGAATATCTGGAAGGATCTTACAGCTAGATCATGAAGACATTTTCCATGACGGACACAGGAAAGATTCGTCAGACAAATCAGGATTTTATATGTTCCATGGATGAACCGGTGGGAAACCTGCCCAATCTGTTTATAGTGGCAGATGGTATGGGTGGCCACAGGGCGGGTGATTTTGCCTCAAAATATGCCGTAGAAAGAGTCACTGCTCTCATAAAAGAAGATGAGAGAAAGAATCCGCAGGAGATTATTGAGACAGCTATAAAGACTGCCAACAGGGAGCTTTTTGAATTGTCTGCGGAAGATCCGGAGAAGAACGGGATGGGGACTACTTTCGTAGGAGCCGTGATAGATGACGGCACATTATTTGCGTTCAACGTAGGCGACAGCCGTCTTTATGTGATCAACCACAGGATAGAACAGGTTACACAGGATCATTCATATGTCCAGGAAATGGTCAAAAACGGAGAGCTCCGTCAGAAGGATACCAGAAATCACCCCCGAAAGAATATAATTACCAGAGCTGTGGGAGTATCTCCCGTAGTTGAGGTGGATTTTTTCAAAAGACCTCTTTCAAAGGGGGACGGGATACTTATTTGTTCGGACGGCCTTAGCAATATGCTTGAAGATCTGAGGATAGAGCAGCTTCTTAAAACGGGTGTAGACCCGATAGACAAAGTGGAAAGACTTATCAATGCTGCCAATGAAAACGGCGGCACCGACAATATTTCGGTTGTATATATAGATTATTAAACAAGAACCAGGAGTTTTTACAATGTTTGAAAAGGGCACGTACATCGGAGAAAGATATGAAATACTCGATAAAATAGGAACAGGTGGAATGTCACTTGTGTTCAAGGCGCTGGATCATACCCTGAACAGAAATGTGGCCATTAAGGTCCTTAAACCGGAATTTTCCGAGGATCCGCAGTTCCTTAGCAAGTTTCGTACAGAGGCCAGATCTGCAGCAGGTCTTACTCATCCTAATATCGTAAATATCTATGATGTAGGTTCTGAAGGCGGAGCCAATTACATCGTTATGGAATATATAGAAGGCATTACCCTAAAGACCTACATCGAAAAGAAGGGAAGGCTTGCCTTTAAGGAAGCTGTATCCATAGCCATTCAGGTGGCCAAGGGTATAGAGGATGCACATCGTCATCAGATAGTTCATAGAGATATCAAACCCCAAAATATCATGATATCTACTGACGGAAAGGTCAAGGTCACAGACTTCGGAATAGCACGTGCCGCCTCTTCCGACACCATCCGTTCGGACGTTATGGGATCTGTTCACTATATTTCTCCGGAACAGGCCAGAAACGGTTTTGTGGATGGGAAGAGTGATATCTATTCTCTGGGTATTGTTATGTACGAGATGGTGACAGGTCGTGTACCTTATGATGCTGACACGCCGGTGGCGGTGGCAGTGGCTCATCTTCAGGATGAGATGGTTAAGCCTTCGGTCTACGCACCGGATCTTCCAATATCTCTTGAAGGAATCATTCTTAAATGTACACAGAAGAACGCAGACAAGCGTTATGAATCTACCGAGGAACTTTTGACGGATCTCAAAAAGTCCCTAATCAATCCGGATGAAAACTTTGTAGTTATCTCGGAACCTGAAGGCGCAAGGACAATTCTCTACGGCGCTGATGAGGTTAATCGCTTAAGAGCCAAAAATTCCGGAGAAGAGGACGGATCTTCGGAGTTTTCCAAAGAAGATGTCCTGTCTGAAGAAGATGAAGACGAGGATGAAGATGATAAGGGATTTCTTAATCCCAAGATGGAAAAAGCTGTCACTATTATGGGTATAGTAGCGGCTGTTGTTATTGTTATCATAGTTATTTTCCTTCTGGGGTCGGTATTTGGATGGTTTAGATTTGGAAGCTCATCTTCGGGTGACACTTCAATAGAAGAGAATATGATAGAAGTGCCCGATGTTACGGGCATGACCTATGAGGAGGCAACTGAAGCTCTAAACGAAAAGGAACTCGGTATTTCCAAGGCAGGCTACGAGTATTCCTCTACTGTCGCTGAGGGTGACATAATATCTCAAACACCTGAGGCAGGCGAAAAAGTGAATGCCAATACTACCGTAAAGGTCACAATAAGCAACGGGCCAAGCGATGACACCACAAGTAATGATGATGACAGTTCAACTTCTGCCTCTACCATGATTGATGTGACAGGTATGACAGAGGAGGGAGCCAAGGAGGCGTTGGAAGCAAAAGGTATCAACTATGGTACCACAACATATGAATATAGCGACTCTGTTGAGGCTGGACAGGTAATATCCACGGATCCTGCGGCAGGGACGAGCCTTTCAGATTCTACGGTTGTTGTACTGACAGTCAGCCGCGGTGAAAAAACCGTCTCTGTTCCGTCAGTCAGAGGGCTCAAAAAGAAGGCAGCAAAGACCACTCTTACAAACAGTGGGCTTAAGGTATCGGTTGAGGAGGACTATTCGGATACCGTTGAGAAGGGATATGTTATTTCTCAGACCCCATCTGCAGGTTCCACAGTATCGGAAGGAACTACGGTTACCATTACCGTCAGTCTCGGAGCACAGGTTTCGTATGTCTCTGTTCCGTCACTTGTAGGCAAGTCTCTTGCTACGGCTCAGAGCACGTTAAGTAATTTCGGGCTGACCTGTACATATACTCAGGAGTATTCCGACTCTAAGGAGGCGGGTATCGTTATCAGCCAGTCACCTTCAGAGGGTACCAGTGTAGAAGAAGGTTCTGAAGTTTCACTGGTGGTGAGTTTGGGACCGGCATCCACAGGCAATGACACCACCACGCAGGTTACACAGTGACGGGCAGGATTATAAAGAGCATAGGCGGATTCTTTTACGTATATGTGCCGGATGACGGTATGTATGTATGCCGTGCAAAGGGTATATTCCGAAAGGACAATATCCGTCCGGTGGCCGGAGATTTGGTCGAGATGACTGTCACCCATGAAGGAGACAGAGAGGGGAACATCGACAAAATTCTTCCTCGAAAGAATTTCATGATACGGCCTGCTGTTGCCAATATAGATCAGGCGATTATAGTATTTGCGATGGCAGATCCCGCCCCAAACTTTCCACTTGAGGACAAGTTCCTTGTGACAGCTGAGTCTAAAGGGATAGAATGCGCGGTATGTTTCAACAAGTCTGATCTTGCATCTAAAGAGGACAGAAAACGATTCAAAGAACGTTTTGAGAAGACGGGCTATCCTGTGATTTTCACCGATGCATTGACCGGAGAGGGTATAGAAGAGCTGTTTGATATTCTGGACGGGAAAACCACTACGCTGGCCGGACCGTCGGGTGTTGGAAAATCCACACTCATCAATCTTCTCTGTGAGAAGGCTGATATGGAGACCGGGTCTGTCAGCCGAAAGATAGGCCGTGGACGCCATACTACCAGACACAGTGAGCTCTTTCCCATAGAAAAGAGACCGGGATCTTTTATACTCGATACACCGGGATTTACATCGCTTCTTTTGGATGGCATTGAAAAAGAAAATCTCGAGACGATGTTTCCGGAGTTTGAACCATATCTTGGAAAGTGTAGGTTCAGGGGATGTTCCCATATTAAAGAACCGGGCTGCGCCATAAGAGAGGCTCTTTCCGGAGGAAATATTAATGAAGAACGTTATGTCAACTACGGACATCTCTATGAAGAACTGAAAAACAAAAAAAAATACTGACTTATACAACTAAGAGGATAGATTATGAAATACTTACTTTCGCCATCTTTATTGTCATTGGATTTTACCAAAGCGGGCGAGCAGATTAAGGCTGCTGATGAAGCGGGAGCGGATTGGACGCATTTTGATGTTATGGACGGACAGTTCGTACCGAGCATCTCATTTGGAATGCCGGTTCTTAAGTCATTCAGAAAGGCAACAGACAGACCGTTTGATGTGCATCTTATGATTGAAGAGCCGGAAAACTACATTCAGGCTTTTGCGGAGGCAGGAGCCAATCGTATTACCGTTCATGCAGAAGCGACGCGACATCTTGACAGGACACTTCATCAGATAAGAGAAGTCGGATGCGAGGCCGGAGTTGCACTTAATCCGTCTACCCCTATAGAAAATGTTGAATATGTATTGGAATTGGCGGATATGGTTCTTCAGATGACTGTTAATCCGGGATTTGGAGGTCAGAAGTTCATTCCTTATTGTCTGGAAAAGATTGAGGCCTTGAGGACACTTATAGATGAGAAGGGATGTAATACCGACATCCAGGTGGACGGAGGAGTGAATCGGAACAACATCAGAGAGATACTTGATGCCGGAGCTAATATAATAGTGGCAGGAAATGCTGTATTTCTTGGAGATGTCGTAGAGAATGTCCAATATTTTAAGCAAATTTTAAATGAATACCAGGATGGTTTGTGATATAATTGCATAAGTACAACGTTCATTAAGGAGGATAAGTAAATGACTATCAACAAAGAAACTAATGGAACTAATCTTAATATCAAGGTAGAAGGAAGACTCGATACCACCACGGCTCCCGAGCTTGAGCAGGAGATAAAGGCATCGACAGACGGTATCACAGAGCTTGTTTTCGATTTTGGGTCACTTGAGTATATTTCATCTGCCGGACTTCGTGTTCTTCTTTCTGCACAGAAAGTTATGAACAAACAGGGCTCCATGAAGGTTACCAATGTCAACGAAGAAATTATGGAGATTTTCGAAGTAACGGGCTTCTCGGATATCCTGACTATAGAGTAATACTGCTGTATTCGAACCGGCGTACAGATATGGCATCGTATCAATAATACAGGGGAGTATAGCCAATGAAGGAACTTAATATTGAGGCCAGAAAGGAAAACCTAGACGAAGTACTTTCCTTTGTGACCGCAGAGCTTGAACTTCGCGATTGTCCACCTAAGGTTTGCATGCAGCTTGAAATTGCCGTAGAAGAGCTTTTTGTCAATGTTGCCAGCTATGCATATCCCGAAGGCGAGGTGGGTATGTTTACTCTGTCTGTCGATTTTCCCGAAGAGAATGTCGTCAGTATAGGGTTTATTGACGGCGGAGCACCGTTTGATCCTCTCAAAAAGGATGATCCTGATGTTACGTTGTCCGCTGAAGAACGTGGTATAGGAGGTCTTGGCATCTATATGGTCAAAAAGAGTATGGATGACATGACCTATGAGAGAAAGAATGACCAAAACATTCTCGTTATCACAAAAAAATTTAAAGATTGACGCAGGTGCTTAAATGAAGGACATTAGCAGATATAAATATATGCGGATACAGGGGCGTGAACTTGCCTCTAATACCATGTATGCCAAGGGCATATTCTCTATGGTCTGGAAACTCATCTATGATGATGAGATGGAGGAAGAGGATGCGGATCTCTACAAGGAGATAGATAAGTGGTTTGTTGATAATCTTCCTTTCCCTGATGTTTGTATGCAAAAAGAAAAGGTTGTATGTTTTTTCAAGACTGAAAACTATGATGAGATGATCAAAATGATACGTCCGGCTCTTTGGCTTCTTGAAAAGTACAATCATCCCTATTTTCTTGTATACACCAATTCTCCGGGTGAGATAGTATATGAGGACAAGTATCAGGTTGCGGTAAAGGTGGAAGATATGATTATTGAGGAGATACCGGATGATTTCGTAACCTATGATCCTGATACCTTACCCAAGGATAAATGATAGTATTTGCTCGGATATGACGCTGAAGGATAGTTGCACATATAGTGCAGCTATCTTTTTTTGTCTGCGCTCATGTACAAGTAGCGAAGCGTATTGTGAGTGGGTCTTGATATATATTAACATTGCTGGATGAAACTGCAATGGTTACAACGGAGAGTAAACAGCATTTAACATTCGAGGATAATTACCTCGCAGGGCAGGACCCGGAAAGGAAGAAGATCATGACAAACAAGGAAAAGGCACTGGCACTCAT
>CAJOOT010000117.1 GCA_905236215.1 uncultured Eubacterium sp. | reverse complement strand
TACGTTGCCGGAGGATCTTCCGGACGGTTCCTATATCAGCTACAACTCAGCTTTTCAAACGCTTGAACTATATGTGGATTCGGTGCTTGTTGACGAGCTAAAAGAGACAAAGGGACTTCTTGAGACGTCTGTTGTTTTTGGAAAACGTCGGATAGTGCGTCTCCCGGATAACTCTGCCGGTAAAGATATCAGTATAGTATTCAATTCTCCAATCCCCGGTTTTAAAAATACATATTCGAGTGTGATGGTAGGAGACAGGACTTCAATGATCTATGCCGGCATCATGAAATATATAGTTCCTGTTGTTGTGGGAATCTTTATATTCCTGGTTGGAGTGGGATTAATCGTATTTGGTTTTATCTTGAGACGGGTTGTTGCAATGTTTAACTGCGTGGGCTCATTGATGATTATTCTTGGGGCATGGATTTTTCTGCAGACCGGCTGCGTTCCTGCTTTTTTCAGTGATATGGCGTCATGCCATTTTGCTGAGCTTACCTGCCTTATGCTGGTACCGGTTCCGGTTTTAAGGCTCACAGATGAGGCTTCCCGATACAAGTTCCATAAGGCCTCGGATATGCTGTGTCTGATAGATATTATATACTGTATTACGGTATTTATTCTGGTTTATGGGTTTGGACACGGATTTATGGAGTATATATATATCACAGACCTTATTATTCTGGCTTCTGCGGCCTTTCTTCTGTACACCATAATATACATGCTGTTGCGGGAAAGGGAGATCGCCAAAAGCATGCAGATGGTTGTTTTTGGATTCTGTTTCGGAGCTCTTGGTGGTATTTTTGAAGTTATATTCTTTTTGGTGGATCCCATGGATGAAAACGGTCAGGGAGTTGCCATCGGATTAGTCGGCCTTATGATCTGCCTGGTGATATGGCTTAGAAAAAAATCTTCAGAGGAGATTGATTTTGCCAGTCGTGAGTTTGAGAAAGCAAGAATCAAGAGGATGTTCCTCTCGAATATTTCTCATGAGATCCGCGCCCCGCTTACAGCCATACTTGGAATGTCAGGATTTATGATTGAAGAAAGTCAGGATGAAAATACCGTTTCTTCCGCCAGAACGCTTAAGTTGGCAGCGGAGAACCTTCTTTCGCTTATCAATTCCATTTTGGATATTTCGCGTATTGTCTACGGTCCGGAAACCGTTATAAGTTATCAATACGATTCCAAAGGTATTTTTGATGAGTTATCTGAATGGAACAGGCGCTTCAAAGATACCGGGAAGACAATGAAGCTTTCGGTAAGGAGCGGATATCCGGCAGATGTGGAGGGAGACGGTGAAAAGCTAAAAAAAATACCGGCCGGAATACTTATGTATTGTCTCAACGACAAGGATTGCAGGGGCTGCGTAGTAGAAGTGGATTACAACAAAAAGAACACTAATGATTTTGATGTAATTATCAAGATAAATGCGTTAGGTCTTAAAACTTCGCATGAAGTACGCGAAGAGTTAAAGAATCCAATAGAGATTTCGATTGATTCCGGGGGAACATCTATCGGACTGTTTCTTTCGTTTTATGTTACCGATATGATGGGCGGCAGGCTTGAAGTTTCGCAGGAGGATAACTATACACGGTTTTTGATCACGGTGCCACATGTATTCATCGGTGGAAGGTTCATAGACGAGATACCGGTTGATGAGGTGAATTCGGCCGGAAGGCATTTTTTAAACAAAGAACTCAATATATTGGCTGTAGATGACAGCCCTGTAAATCTTAAAGTTTTTTCCAAATTGCTGGCTGATACCGGCATCAGGATTGTTGTGGCTGCAGATGGCGAAGAAGCACTGAAAAAGGCCAGAGAAGAAGTGTTTGACATTATCTTTCTTGACAATCTCATGCCGGGGTATTCGGGGGAAGAGACATTTGACTTGCTTAAGGCAGATCCGCCGGGGCTAAATCACGATACACCAATGGTTATGGTCACTGCCGACAATTCTCCCGAAAATGAGGAAAGATATGTCAGTCTTGGCTTTGCCGGATTTGTTTCCAAACCATATACTGCAGCGTCTCTTAAGTCATCTATAACACGTGTTTTGCGCTTGAGGGAGGTCGTATCATGAAGAAGTTATGGAAAAAGAGCGGCCTTATTGTCTGGAGAATCTATCTCATAATCTGTCTGGGGGCGGTGGTATCTCTCGTTGCCGGCATGTTTTTTCCTCATGACGTTTCATCGTGGTGGAGTGGAAAGGTTACATATCTTGAAAACGGATGGACCTACAGATCTGAGCGCTCTGTCCTCATGGAAATAACACTTCCTTCAGTATTGCCAATAAAAACAAGCGAAGAATATTCACTGTCCAGGCCGCTTCCTGATGACATTAGAAACGGAGATGTTTTGATGCTCTATTGCGACAGACAGGATATGTCTGTGAGCATAGGAAGAGCAAACCTGCTTGACTATGAAGGAAGCAAAACCACATACAGGTGGCTTACCATACCGCTTAAAAGTAATTATTCCGGAAAAACGATTAAAATTACCGTATCATCTCCTTATGAAGGACTGGCAGGCAGGATCAGGACACCGTATATAGGAGAAAAAGCATCGGTTATATCTTGTATATCCGGTGGTGATATTCTTTCGATAGAACTGGCTTTTCTTATAGCTATCGGAGGTGCCGGTATTTTCTTTTTCAAGGTGTTTATCAAGGATAAAACTTTTGGACAAGCCATGGGGTATATAGGTATATTCTTTGTTTTGGCCGGATTGTGTATAGTTACCAGAGATTCTGCGCGACAGTTCTACCTGTCTGACCTGGAATTGGCACAGGATGTTTCATTTTTTTCAATGTCACTGGCGGCAGTAGCCTTTGTGTTGTTTGTCGCAAAGATTACCGGTGAGTCGCAAAAACGTTTGAGCGTAATTTTTGGCGGTGTACAGACGGTTTTTGCGGCAGTTCAGATGTTATTTATAATATCAGACCCGGAAGATTTTACATTGGCTACATACATCGCCTGGATGATTCTTATCATAGGTGTCTTGATGTCTGTGATATTGATATCTCTGCTTATTGTCGGGGACAGAAAAAAAGCTTACGAGATCAGATTTGTTATCACGGGGGTTATATTACTGCTTTTGGGTATGGCGGTGGATGTATATATCATAGCGATGTATCCTCTGATTGATGACAATGTAGGCACTACAATAGGCCTTACTGCGTTTCTTATTATGATTGTGATGTACTTCTTAGAAGAAAACAGACGGGTAATGGAAGAAAACCGCGAAGCATTGAACCGCAACGAAGAGACCACCAGGTTTATGGAGGCGATATCACATGCCATAAGAACTCCGCTTAATACCGTGTTTGGTATGAACAGAATCATTTCCAGAGAAAGCCGGGAAGAAAATATCAGAAATTATGCCGCAGATATCAGTGTGGCAGGAGAGTCACTGATGAGCAGCATAGATGATATCATTGATATGTCCAAGGCTGAAAACGGTACGCTTGATATCATTCCCAGAAATTATAACACGTGGGAAGCTTTCGAAACGGCCTGCCTTATCTTTTCCAGTAAAGCTCATGACAAGGGGCTTGAGTTTACGGTCAATAATGACGAGAATATCCCTTCGGTGCTGTATGGAGATGACAAGAG
>CAJOOT010000116.1 GCA_905236215.1 uncultured Eubacterium sp. | reverse complement strand
GATCGTTGGCTGTATCATAGCACTGCTTCATAACATAAACGCCGCCTTTAATCCAGTCTGCAAGATCACGCTCAGCACCGGTCTTTCCATTTGAACGATCTACCTTTTTCCCATGCAGATATACGTTTGGTTTCATGTTGAGCAAACGTTCTTTGTACTGTTCGTATGTTCCTATTGCCATTATTCAATCTCCTTTTCAACCATTCACCATCGCAAACCATTTTAATGAAATCTATAACGCAGATGTCGAATCCGTTGCCGGGCAGACATCTACGTTATGTAAACTACATAAATATGTTGTCCTCTCTCCTCCGTCAATACCTGCTCTTAATACTTGGCATTCGGATAGGTCTCATCAAACCACTTTTTCGCTGTCTTTCGCGCATTCTTGAACTGCTCAAGTTTACGGGGCTTCTGAAGTTCGTCGTTGGAGGCATCATCACATCTCCATGACCAATAGGGAGTCATATACTTCTCATCTACCTGCTCATCATCGTCATTTCCAAGAGAACCTTTGTTTATCTGGCACATGGTCGAGAACATCTCAGCAAATGAATTCATCTTCATATCACTTGCAATGAGCTTCTCCAGCGGACGCTTGGCAAGATAGCTGGTGATAGTACGTGCCTCATATGGAGCTTCCTTGATGATACGTGCTATCTCCCATGCACGTTCAACTACCTGTCCCTTGGGTGCTATCTCGGAAATAAGCCCCCATTCGCATGCAGTCTGAGCATTGATCTGTCCACCCAGATACATGAGATAGGATGCCTTCTTTGTACCAATGAGATGCTGAAGGAGCATTCCCATTCCATCGCCCGATACCATACCAAGGTCAAGATGAGGATCTTCAAAGGTACAATCGGGAGCTGCTACTGTGATATCGCAAAGGATTGCCGAATCCCAATGGAATCCCGGACCGGGGATAGCACCGATGGTCGGTACATCCAGATCAAAGATCATGTTTTTGATCAGATTCATATCGTCGAAATACTGATGCTGGAATCTCTCGTCAGAATATCTCTGCCATCCGTCGTAGTCATAATCCTGCATCCAATTATCACCTTTGTGTGTCCAGATGATGATCTCATTGTCGTGATCAAGAGAGATCATTCTGGAAAGCTGACTCATTGCACGATGTGCACCGCCTGACCAATGCATCGGCTTATCACCTGTTTTCATTGTAACCTGAAGAATTCCGTCCTCTCGTTTAAGATCGAAATAATCCTTAAACATTTCCTGACACTCCTCAAAAGAGGGAAGCTTCACGTAAGGTACCATAGGTTCTGCCATAATTGTTACCGTCCTTTCTTCAATATCGGCTTCATTGCCTTTTGTTTTTTACTGTATCTTAATATAGACAAATTATTTTCCCAATTCTATTGTTAGAATTACAAAACATCATTTTTTCTTTTGTATAAAACCGCCAAAACCGCATAACACTGCATAACACAGGGTTATCCCGGGTATGCTGTTATGGAATGTTACAACACTTCATATGGTTGCTAGCAAATTTTTAAAGTGTTATGATAATCGTATATTAGCAATTGACCGGGGAGGAGTTCGTATGAAATTACCTGCATTTATCAAACAAATCAATATATCCGATATTCTGCCAAAATCTTATTGTACGGCAGCTCTTAATATTGAGGAGTTTTCTCACACACAGGAAATAATATCTCAAAGCGGTCTTACCGCCTCTCTTGCGAACGACAGCTTCAATAAAACCCTTCGCGACTTCTTGTTTTTCCAATGCGGAATAGATGGAACCGATGCGTCCATCACAAAAAACAACGACGGTTCTCCTGTAGTAAAACTCGGTGAATCAGTGACGGCATACGGTTCACCTATTATTCTCGTAAGCTTTACTCGCGGTGCGGGTTACAGAATAGGTCTTTTGGCACATGCTGTAAAGGCTCCCAGAAAACACGAATCCATTCGGGAATTTCACCGTACCGGTGTCAAGTTCAAGACCACACATCTTCAAAACATCGGCATATCTCTGACATCATCTTCCGGAGACAAGAGCCTTAACGACACGGGAACAGATGCATTTCTTGATCTTTTCTACCCTTCGGAGAAAAAATTAATCCTTGCAACTCCCGATAATGAAAGATTGCTTCTGGCCTCTGTATTGTTTTCTGCCAAAAGCGCTGCCTTCAAAGCTTCACTTTCCAAACCGGGCAAGGGCTCTCTGGGTCATACCATACTGATTGACGAAAACAGATTTTCCGAAAAAAACGGAGGGTTTTCATCGTATCTTAAAGTCGACGAGCAGCGTGTGTCCGTGGGTCGAACAACTACTTCTGGTATCAAAAAAACTCCGATATATTACGCCGGTCTTTCCATTGACGATCCCAATCCGATTGAGATCCAAACCTTTATATCGGAGCCTTATGTCTTTTCCATAGCCAGGATGATTTCACACGAATAGCCTACCTGAATTCCTTTAGATATTCTTTTTTTTCAGGCGTCAATCTGAAACTTTCTATTGCTTTTTGGATGGTCTTTTTGTGTGTCCATTCATCCAGCTTTCTCTTTTCAACATAGGGAAGTGTTATTTGATATTGTTTAGCGAGAGCCGTGGCAAAATACCACGCTCTCATCATATTTACATAGTATTCATCCATCCGGACTTTCTCTACCATCTCAAGGTGTTTCGGATCAAAGTCCTCATCGAGAAAATGGTCCATCAACATTTTTATTCCAAACCTTACAGTATATGTATGTGAACTTTCCAGCCATTTGATTATCTCTATAAAAAGCTTTTCGTGATGTTTTTTTAATACTTTTGGCGACATCTGATCACAAGTAGCCCAGTTATCTACATATGGAAGGAATATATTAAGCATTTTAATACACAAACCAGGCTCCTTTACCTCTGATATCAAAAACGCGTGAATTTGATTTTCTTCAAAATATTCGTGAGGCAAAGTCTTTAAAAAATCATCTATCTCTTTTTTATTAGACAGCTCTTTGGCGTATTTTCTAAGCTGAGGCGTTCGCACACCTATAACTTTTTCTTTTAGCACTGTTGGAATCAGCCTGCTTTGAAAGTCTCTGTATTTAATATCCCTAAATTCAAAAAGCTTGTTTTTTATTTCTTTATTTATCATCAACATTTTTTCTATATCGCTTCTGTTTTAGTCAAAACACATGCTTCATTTTGAGTAAGATAATGACAAATATCACAATCTCTGCTATAAGAATAGCCGGAACACCCAGCGAAAATTTCAATTTTCTGGTCTTATGGTGAAAAATATACATTCCCAGCAATGCCCCCGGCGCTCCTACTACCGCCGCAAGAATCAATGTTTTTTCCGGTATTCTCCATCTATCATGGGTGGCTTTGTATTTATCTATCCCATATATCAGCATTACTACTATATTTACAAACAAGTATACGATTAAAAGGGTTTTTATTGTCTCTGACATTTTTTCTCCTGTAATGTTTCACGTGAAACATTTTGTGGTATGTTATTAGTCCGACCACTATTTATTGTGTATCAGCTCATATGTTTTCTATCAAACATCATTATCAGTCAAGACTCGCTCGCGAGTCTTGCGCGCCGGATTCGGGTCTGCTTCAGCAGACAAATTTCTGTCCGAATCCGGTAGTTTATACCCGTATGGGTACATCCTCGCGGAGCGTTTAACTCAGTCGGAGCTTGTACCCCCGACTGAGTATAGTTTGTCATAACCCCCACCTGTGCTAACGCTTAGAGGTGGGGAATCT
>CAJOOT010000115.1 GCA_905236215.1 uncultured Eubacterium sp. | reverse complement strand
TGTTTGAGCTTGCCAAGTCTATCGTAAAGGTTGTTGTGATAGCGTTAGTTGCTTATTTTTATCTGGTGGATAATCTTGATTTTATAATGGTCCTTTATGATATTCCGCTTATGCAGGCCATTGGTCTTTTTGGAAACATAGCAATTGATATGGGACTCAGGATCAGTCTTATATTCCTTGTTATCGGCATTGTCGATCTTTTTTATGAAAAGCGTAAATTCCATAAAAATATGATGATGACCAAGCAGGAAGTCAAGGATGAATACAAAAATATGGAAGGTAATCCTGAGGCCAAGAACAAGCAGAAACAGATTATGAGGCAGGCGTCTCAGAGGCGTATGATGGCAGCTGTGCCGCAGGCTGATGTTATTATTACAAACCCGACTCATTTGGCGGTAGCGCTTTCGTATACACCGGGTCAGGATACAGCTCCCGTTGTAGTTGCAAAGGGTGAAGATTATCTGGCGCAGAGGATTAAAGACATTGCGCGTGAAAATGAGGTGGAAATAGTGGAAAACAAGCCTTTGGCACGTATGATCTATACCACTGTAGAGGTTGGGGATATGATTCCGCCTGAGCTTTATCAGGCAGTTGCGGATGTGCTTGCGTATGTTTACAAAATCAAGAATGATCTGTAAGATGTAATTATTAAATATTTGAAGCCGCACCATGTATTATATGTTTACATAATATCTTTGGCGTTGTATTTGAGTTTTAATGGGAGGAGGTGAAGAGCATGGATCTTGCAAACATAAAAAACAGATTGAGCGATTTTGGCGTTGCATTGTATATACTTGCAGCCATCATGTTCTTCATCATTCCCATACCCAATGTTGTACTGGATATCATGTTGGCGCTGAACATATCGCTGGCGCTTATTGTCCTGTTCAACGTTATATTTTCAAAAGAAGTCCTGGATATGTCATTTTTCCCTACACTTTTACTGTTTACTACCATATTCAGGATATCACTTAACGTTTCATCAACACGTCTTATACTTACTACGGGTGATCCCGGTAACGTAGTTGCCACTTTTGGACAGTTTGTCGGCGGCGGTGACCTCATTATCGGTGCTATAGTTTTTATTATTCTTGTTATCATTCAGTTTGTTGTTATCAACAAGGGTTCTGAACGAGTATCCGAGGTAACTGCCAGATTCACGCTTGATGCCATGCCGGGTAAGCAGATGGCTATAGATGCGGATCTTAATACCGGCGCCATTACCGATCAGGAAGCCAAAGAGCGAAGAGAAAAGATTCAGGAGGAGGCTTCCTTCTTTGGATCTATGGATGGTGCTACAAAGTACGTAAAGGGAGATGCAACAGCCGGCCTTATCATCACATTTGTCAACCTGATCGGAGGAGCCGTGATGGGAATGTCCAGAGACGGTCTTGATGCCATGGAAGCCATTCAGCAGTACGGTGTACTTACGATAGGTGACGGACTTGCGTCTCAGATACCTTCACTTGTCATATCGCTTTCCACAGGTATTCTTGTTACCAAGGCATCCAAGGAATCGGATGTGGGAAAAGTTATCGTTTCCCAGCTTTTTGGTATGCCAAAGGCACTTTACATGGTTGGCGGAGTTGTTATATTTCTTGGTGTTGTTACGCCGCTTTCACTTCCGATCTTTGCTTCTTACGGTCTGTTGTTCATACTTGCAGGAAGAAATATGTCAAAGACTATCGGCGTTGAGACCATAGAAGAAGAGGTATCGGCAGAAGAAAATGAGGCTGATGAGATACGACGGCCGGAAAATGTCAATTCTCTGCTTCATGTTGACCCGATTGAGCTTGAGTTTGGTTATGGTATCATACCCCTTGCCGATGTAAATCAGGGCGGTGATCTGCTGGATCGTGTTGTTATGATAAGACGTCAGATTGCTCTGGAATTGGGTACCGTTGTACCTATTATAAGATTACGTGATAATATTCAGCTTAACCCTAATCAGTATATTATCAAGATAAAAGGCATTCAGGTTACGGAAGGCGAGATACTTTTCGACCATTATATGGCAATGAATCCGGGGTTTGTTGAGGAGGAGATTACCGGTATACCGACTTTTGAACCTTCGTTCCATCTGCCTGCTATTTGGATTACGGAAGGACAGAGAGAACGCGCTGAATCCCTCGGATATACTGTTGTAGATCCGCCTTCGATCATCGCGACTCATCTGACAGAGGTGGTACGCGGACATATTGCGGAGCTTTTGTCGCGTCAGGATGTCAACAACCTTATCAACAATCTGAAAGAAACCAATCAGGCAGTTGTCGACGAGCTTTATCCCAAGCTTCTTAATCTTGGTGAGATACAAAAGATACTTCAAAACCTGCTTGCGGAGGGAATTTCAATAAGGGATCTTTTGTCTATATTTGAGATTATGGCAGATCACGCCGGAACGACAAAGGATACGGATGTGTTGACGGAATATGTTCGTCAGGGACTCAAGAGGGCCATATCCAGTAAGTATTTCCCGCCAAACGAAAAGACGGATGTTGTCACTCTTGATCCCAAGATTGAGCAGGAAATAATGGGGTCCATAAAGCAGACTGAACAGGGGGCATATATGTCTCTTGATCCTGACAGAACGAGAGCTATCATAAATTCTACGGAAGAAGAGGTTGGAAAGTTGGAAAAGATGGGCAAAAATGCTATAATTGTTACGTCGCCCATTGTTCGAATGTATTTTCGTAAGCTTACCGAGGATTATTTTACAGATCTTACGGTTGTATCTTACAATGAAATTGATTCTAACGTGGAACTGCAATCAGTCGGCATGGTTACAGCCTGATTTGGGGGCAAAAGAATTTAGAAAGTGGAGTTGGCGCACGACCGGTGTTTGGGGCGGAGCCGTAATGTGTATAGATGATAATTAAAAAATACACCGGAAAAACAGAAAAAGATGCTACCGAAAAAGCCAGAGAGGAACTTGGACCGGCTGCGGTGGTTATGAATGTTAAACCTGTCTCGAGAGGGGGACTTAAAGGTTTATTTAGAAAACAGACATATGAGGTTACTGCTGCGGTAGAAGAGGATAGATTACCCGGAGCAAATGTATCTTCCAATACATCTTCCAATACCAAAACCTCTCGCACACAAAGTGCCAAACCGTCAGAAGCAAAAAGTCCTGTTTCCGTTTCGGTCCCAAAGCCTTCTCTAAAGAAGACGCTTAATGTTAATGCTTCAGTTAATGCCTACAGGGAACAGACGAGGTCTTCTGCTCAGGGAGCGGAAAAGCATCTTTCTCAGGCCGGAGGGATGACCAGAGAAGAGTCCGTAAAACGATCGGATGAGTTTATTCAAAAAAGGGCGATATCCGGAAAAGATGCTTCGAGCCATGGAGATATTGAAGAACGTATTGATGCGCTTCAGCAGTTCTTAGAAGACAGGTTTAAGGATCAGGAATCTCAAAAGCAAAAAGAGGTGGATCTTGATCCTTCTAAGGATCAGCGAATGGCCGTAATGCGTATGCTTTACAGAACGCTTATAGCCGGTGAGGTTGATGAGCATTATGTCAACTCGTTTATTGAAGAGATATCAAAGACGGTCACGCCGTCATCGGGTCTTGACAGTATACTTGCCAATGCATATCAGAAGCTCATATTGAAATTTGGCAGCAAGGCTCCGGTTACGGTAGGGACCAAAAGACCCAAGGTGGTTTTTTTCATTGGACCTACAGGGGTGGGAAAGACTACTACAATCGCAAAAATAGCCAGTAAATTCAAAGTGGAAGAACATCGGAATATTGCTCTTGCCACTTCGGATACATATAGGATTGCGGCAACGGATCAGCTCCAGATATATGCTGATATTTTGGATATACCCATGGTGGTTGTTTATACTGCCGATGAACTCAACAAAATGGTTGCGGAGCTTAGGTCTTTTGATCTTATACTCGTAGATACAGCCGGTTTCTCGCACAAGAATGATGCACAGAAGTCCGAGCTTGCTACTTTGGTCAACGGACTTGATTCTTCGTTTGATAAAGAAATTTATCTTGTTGTGTCTGCAGCTACCAAATATAAAGATCTTCTTGATATCACAGACTCTTATCGACAGATTTCGGATTATCGGTTGATCTTTACGAAGCTTGACGAGACTTCGTGCTACGGAAACCTTTTAAATATCAGATTACACACAGACTCTGATATATCATATGTCACTACCGGACAAAACGTTCCTGATGATATAGAAGTGTTTGATGCACAGAAGATAGTCAAGCAGCTTCTGGGAGGTAACTGATATGGATCAGGCCCAGCAGTTACGAAATATCATAAAGATGAACCGAAAAAAGGAAGAGGAGAAGAGAGCCAGAGTCATTGCTGTTACAAGTGGTAAGGGTGGTGTAGGAAAGTCCTCTGTCACTACCAATCTTGCTGTTGCGCTTGCCGGACACGGAAAAAAGGTGGTCATATTTGATGCTGATTTCGGTCTGGCCAATGTGGAGGTAATGTTCGGCAAAATGCCGGAGTTTACTCTTAATGATGTGGTATTTAAAGGCCGCTCAATGTCTGATATTATTACCGAAGGACCTGCCGGAGTGGGATTTATATCGGGCGGTTCCGGAGTGGTTGCCATGAACAATCTCAACGATTTCCAAAGGACATTGTTACTCAATGGACTTGCTGAGCTGGATTCGCTTGCGGATATAGTGCTTATTGACACGGCTGCCGGTGTGTCTTCCGGTGTTATGGACTTTGTGGCTTATTGTCCGGAAGTTTTGCTTGTTACGACACCTGATCCCAGTTCTCTTACAGATGCCTATTCTCTGGTAAAAGCACTTACCTTAAGACAGGCAAGAGAAGCGGTACGATCCAAGGTTAAGGTTATTCCGAACCGTGTAAAAAACGAGAAGGAAGGAGAGGCAGTATATCAGAAACTAAATACCGTTGCCAGAAGATTCCTTGGCACGGAGCTTTCGATGTTGGGAAATATTTATTACGATACCAATCTTGAAAGAGCGGTCAGGGCACAAAAGCCTGTTACGCTTGCCTACCCTGACTCTAAAGCATCAATGGCAATATCAAACATGGCTTATGCATTGCTTGATATTCAGGATAAGTACCCTAAAAAACACGGAATATCTTATCTTTTTTCGAAACTGATTTCCGTAAGGAACCTATAAATTTTAAACTATATTATTACCGGAATTTACGGTCAAATGACTTAAAAGATGGAGCATATGATTGATGTTATCTAATCTCTTGGCTATAGGAGATAAACTTGATATAAGGCTGTGGAGCGAAGAAGTAGAAGGCGTTTCTGATATCGGTAAGCATTATAAGAGTGTGATCTTTGAGCTGCCTGATGATGAGAATATTATCGTTACCATACCGACTGAACGTGAGCGACTTGTACTTCTCCCTGTTGAAACGAGACTCACGGTTATATCATATTCAAAAAAAGGTGTGTTTATGTGCACCACCAGACTTGCTGAACGCTTTAAATCCGGCACTGTTTATTTGATGAGGCTTGAAATTACGTCCAAGATCACCAAATATCAAAGAAGGTCTTATTACAGAATTCCCTGTGATATAGAAGCTCAGTTTAGAGTGCTTCCGGAGGATGTTAAAATATCAAAAGTTACGGAAGAAAACCTTGACTACTATATGGAAATGTCCGGGGAATCTGATATGATAAAAGGAGCAATACTTGATATAAGCGGCGGCGGTGTCCGATTGCGAACATATCATAAAGCACCCGAAAAAAGTGTATTGCTTATGTCGTTTATTATGGAGAATGAAACATACATATTTGAACCTCTGTTGCTCGGAAGGGTTCTGCATTGCGATCCTGTAGATAATTCTTCTGAAATATACGAGTATAGAGTTGAATTTCAGGGAATTTCAGAGGTTGATAGAGAAATTATCATAAAATTCATTTTTGAGGAAGAAAGAAAATCGAAAAGAAGGTAACGGGAGGTTGAGTAATGAAAAAAAATCTTATGGTCGTTGATGACTCTGCACTCATGAGAAGAATAATCTGTGATATAATCAGCACAGACGTCAACTACGAGGTTAAGTGTACATGCAAGAACGGAAAAGAAGCACTCGAGAAACTACGTGTCGAAAAATTTGACGGAGTTCTGCTCGACGTTAATATGCCGGTCATGGATGGACTACAACTCCTCGAACAGTTGCAGAAAGAACACATTGAAACAACGATTATCATGGTGAGCACGCTGACGACGAAAGACGCCGACGTGACGATCCGCGCAATGGAACTTGGTGCAACGGACTTTATCACCAAGCCCGAGAACATTGCAGAGGCCAGAGGCAAGAAATTTGCGGAAGATCTTCTTGTCAGAATGAACGCAGTAATTACCGCGGGTAATTATAAACGTGCATTTTCGACACCGAAGCCCGTGTCCATGCCTGCCATCACAAAGACCACTGCAGTACGCGTTGCCAAAGGTTCAAAGCTTATTGCTTTAGCCAGTTCCACAGGAGGGCCGAAATCTCTTCAGAGTGTTATTCCTTATCTTCCGGCCAATATGGACGCACCCATGATCCTTGTACAGCATATGCCGGCAGGGTTCACAAAGTCCATGGCTCAGCGCCTTGATGAGCTGTCAAAGGTACATGTTAAGGAGGCGGAAGATGGAGATCTTCTCAAAAAGGGATGGGTCTATATTGCTCCCGGAGGAAAGCATATGACCATCAAAGCTTCTCCGGATGGCCTTCACAGAGTTGTCTTAAATGATGATCCGCCCATCAGCGGACTCAGACCTTGTGCGGATGTGATGTATCAATCCCTTGAGAAAAGTCGTTTTGATCACATTACCTGTGTTGTATTAACGGGGATGGGCTCGGACGGCACGAAGGGAATTAACGGCCTGAAAAAAGCGGGCAGACGCATCTACACCATATCACAGGACAAAGATTCCTGCGTGGTTTACGGCATGCCCAAAGCCATCGCTGAATCGGGCGCATCGGATGAGGTGGTCTCACTTGATAAAGTTGCGGAAAGCATTATTAAGAACGTGGGGGTAGTTTAGTTATGGATGTCAGTCAGTATCTTGAAATTTTCATCGACGAAGCACAGGAGCATATCCAGGACCTGAACGATAATATTCTTGTTTTGGAAAACGAACCGGACAACAAGGATACGGTAAATGAGATTTTTCGTGCCGCACACTCTTTGAAGGGTATGGCGGGTACTATGGGCTTCAAGAACATGCAGAAACTGACGCATGATATGGAAAATGTTTTCCAGGAAGTGCGCAGTGATAATATGTCGGTAAGCTCAGAGCTCATAGACGTCGTATTCCAGTGCCTTGATGCCTTGGAGTCATATCTTGACAATATCAAAGCTTCTTCTGATGAGGGTACCGAAGAAAACGAAGCAATTATTCAGAGGCTTGCGGAGATTCTTGCATCCGGTACGCGTGATGAAGCACCGGAGGGTTCATCCGACAGTGCGGCTCAGGAAACTGCTCAGGAAGCTGAAGCAGAGACCTCGTCTGAAAAAGCCGGAGAGAAGAAATATCTGTCATATGAGTTCACGGACAAAGAACGCGAAGATTTTGAGCAGGCCATATCAGATGGCAAGAATGTTTACGGCGTTACGGTTTACATCGATGAGAACTGTCTTTTGAAGGCGGCTAGAGCATTTCTTGTATTCAAAGCCATCGAAGACTATGGTGAGATCATTAAATATAATCCCAGCTCGCAGGACATTGAAGATGAAAACTTTGAAACGGATTTCAGCTTCTATTTCTCGTGCCCGCCGGGAGAGGGCGAGAATGCCATAAAAGACGCCGGAGATGTTTCGGAAGTTGTCAATATAGTTTATGAAACACTTACCGCTGTTCCGGGCGGTGCAGAAACTGAGGCGGGATCAGAAGCAACGCCCGAGCCGGTTGCAGAAGATAAGGCGTCTGAAGCTCAGGTTCCGGCTGCTCCAGCTGCTGCAGCACCTCCGGCAAAAGCAGAAAAGAAAGCGGCACCGGCAAAGAAAGCAAATAAGCCGGTTACCAGCCGCACGGTTCGTGTAGATATAGAGAAACTTGATGCCCTTATGAATCAGGTTTCCGAGCTTATTATTGCAAAGAACTCACTGGTTTCCATCACTTCTGCCAGCGAAAACGGTGGAGAGGGTGGTGCTAATCAGTATTCCGAGCAGATAGAATACCTTGAGAGGATCACTACAAATCTTCATGAGTCTGTTATGAAGGTTCGAATGGTTCCTATTGAAAACAGCATCAATAAGTTCCCGCGCATGATCAGGGATCTTTCCAAGACTCTCAATAAGAAGATGGAACTGGTCATCACCGGTGAGGATACAGAGCTTGACAGAACCGTCGTGGATGAAATCGGTGATCCGTTGCAGCATCTGCTTCGCAATTCGGCTGATCATGGTCTTGAAGATACTGCTACACGTATCGCAAGAGGTAAGCCGGAGACCGGTACTATCTTTCTGAATGCATTCCAGGAAGGAAACAACGTCATAATTGAGGTTGGCGATGACGGTAACGGTATTGATACGGAGGCTGTTAAACAGAAAGCTATCAATCGTGGTGTTATCAGCCAGGAGAGAGCGGACAACATGACACAGAAAGAAATTATTGATCTTCTGTTTATGCCAAGTTTCTCCATGGCCAAAAAGATTACCGATATTTCCGGACGAGGTGTTGGTCTTGATGTTGTTAAATCTAACGTCGAGTCTCTCGGAGGAGATGTTGAGGTAAAGACAGTCCTTGGTGAAGGCTCCAAGTTTATCGTACGACTTCCGCTTACATTAGCCATTATTCAGGCTCTTATGGTTGAAATAAGAGAAGAAAAATATGCTATTTCACTTGGGTCAATCCAAACGATAGAAGATATTCCCGTTGAGGATATTAAGTTCGTTCAGTCAAAAGAAGTTATAAATATCAGAGGTACTATCATTCCTATTATCAGGCTTGACAGAATCCTTGATCTTCCGCCAAAGGAAGAAGAAGATGAAAGTCTTATCGTTGTTATCGTTAGAAAGGGTGATCAGCAGGCAGGTCTTGTTGTTGACAACCTTATTGGTCAGCAGGAGATAGTTATTAAGTCGCTCGGCAAGTATATCACCAATACAAAGGTTATCAGTGGCGCTACCATTTTGGGTGATGGCGAGGTTGCTCTTATACTTGACGCAAACGCTTTGATGTAGGGGAGGCATTGAAATGGATAATACTAATACACAGGTACAGACAGTAGATGCGCTGGCCATCAGCGATAATATGGGTGAACGTATTCAGTACATTGTAGTCAAGGTTGGTTCTGAAAACTACGGCATCAATATCAAATATGTTGATAATATTGTCAGGCTTCAGAAAATTACACGTGTTCCCAAGGCTCAGCCTTATTTCAGAGGTATCATCAACCTTCGCGGAGAGGTTGTACCCGTTATGAGCCTTAGAAGGCGC